>CBIMJO010000020.1:0-19779 GCA_966244135.1 uncultured Actinocrispum sp.
CTCGCCGACACCGCGGACGAGGCGGAGGCCCGGGCCGGGGACATCCTCGGCATGGACATCAAGGGCCACACGGTGCAAAAGGTCATGGTGACCGAGGCGGCGGACATCGCGGAGGAGTACTACTTCTCGTACCTGCTGGACCGGGCGAACCGGACGTTCCTCGCGCTGGCGTCGGCCAGCGGCGGCGTGGACATCGAGGAGAACCCGGACACCCTGGCGCGCATCCCGGTGGACGCCGTCGAAGGCGTGGATCTGGCCAAGGCGAGTGAGATCGCGCGGACCGCGGGCCTGCCCGGGGCGGCCGCGCCGGTGCTAGTCCAACTGTGGAAGGTGTTCACCGCCGAGGAGGCCACGCTCGTCGAGGTGAACCCGCTGATCTCCGACGCGGGCGGGAAGATCGTCGCGCTGGACGGCAAGGTCACTCTGGACGACAACGCCTCCTTCCGCCACCCCGGGCACGCGGACCTCGTCGACGCGGCCGCGGAGGACCCGCTGGAGGCCGCGGCGAAGGCCAAGGACCTCAACTACGTCAAGCTGGACGGCCAGGTCGGCATCATCGGCAACGGTGCCGGGCTGGTGATGTCCACTTTGGACGTCGTGGCGTACGCGGGCGAACGGCACGGTGGCGTGAAGCCCGCGAACTTCCTCGACATCGGCGGTGGCGCGTCCGCGGACGTGATGGCCAACGGGCTGGGGATCATTCTGTCCGATCCCGATGTGCGCAGCGTGCTGGTGAACGTTTTCGGTGGCATCACGGCTTGTGACGCCGTTGCCAACGGGATCGTGCAGGCGGTCAGGTTCCTCGGCAGGGTGGACAAGCCGCTTGTGGTGCGGTTGGACGGCAACAACGCCGAGGAAGGACGTCGTATCCTCGCCGAGGCCGCGCTGCCGGGCGTCTTCCAGATCGACACGATGGACGAAGCCGCCGACCACGCGGCCAGGCTTGCCTCCGCAGGTTCGCTCGCGGGGTCGAGCATCAGCACAGGTGGGGTGTGACATGGCCATTTTCATCAACTCCGGCAGCCGGGTGATCGTGCAGGGCATGACCGGGACCGAGGGCCGGAAGCACACCGCCCGGATGCTCGCCGCCGGTACCACCGTTGTCGGCGGTGTCACGCCGGGCAAGGGCGGTCAGACTGTCCAGATCGGACAGTCCGACATCCCGGTGTACGACAGCGTCGCCAAGGCGATGGCGGACACCGGTGCGGACACGACGGTGATCTTCGTGCCGCCGAAGTTCGCCAAGGGCGCCGTGGTGGAGGCGATCGACGCGGAGATCGGGCTCGCGGTGGTGATCACCGAGGGCATCCCGGTGCACGACTCGGCGTACTTCTGGGCACACGCTTGCGCCAAGGGAAACCGTACGCGCATCATCGGGCCGAACTGCCCGGGTGTGATCTCGCCGGGGCAGTCCAACGCGGGGATCATCCCGGCGGACATCACCACGGCGGGCCGGATCGGCCTGGTGTCCAAGTCGGGAACGCTGACCTACCAACTGATGTACGAACTGCGGGACATCGGTTTCTCGACGGCGGTGGGCATCGGCGGCGACCCGGTGATCGGCACGACGCACATCGACGCGCTGGCCGCGTTCCAGCAGGACCCGGAGACCGAGCTGATCGTGATGATCGGCGAGATCGGCGGGGACGCCGAGGAACGCGCGGCCGCTTTCGTCAAGGAGAATGTGACAAAGCCCGTTGTCGGCTATGTGGCGGGCTTTACCGCTCCAGAAGGCAAAACCATGGGGCATGCCGGTGCTATCGTCTCAGGATCGGCCGGCACCGCCGCCGCCAAAGCCCGGGCCCTCGAGGCGGCCGGGGTGAAAGTCGGCAAGACCCCTAGCGAGACTGCGACTCTGGCCCGTCAACTGCTGTAAGGGGACGCGATGATCCTCAAGCCAGGCACGAGCTGGGCGGATGCCTATGCCCGCTGCGTCCAGGTTGCGCCCGAGGCCTTCTCGGCCGAACGGGTGGCGAATTTCTGGGGCGGCGGCTGGCATTTCGACGGCCAGCCCAGCTCGGCGACCTCCCCGGTCGACGGGACCGCCATCCAGGGCACGCCACGGCTGGACGCGGCGACCGCCGCGCAAGCCGTTGCGGCGAGCATGGATGCGCACCGGGCCTGGCGGGATGTCCCGCTGCCGGAACGAAAAGCTCGCGTGACGGCCGTACTGGACGCGTGGATCGAGCACCGCGAGCTGATGGGCCTGCTGCTGGTCTGGGAGATCGGCAAGCCGTGGCGGCTGGCCATGGCCGATGTGGACCGTTGCATCGACGGGGTGCGGTGGTACGTCGAGGAGATCGACCGGATGGCCGAGGGGCGCGTCCCGCTCGACGGCCCGGTCAGCAACATCGCCAGCTGGAACTACCCGATGAGCGTGCTGGCGCACGCGATGCTGGTACAGGTCCTCGCGGGCAACGCGGTGATCGCCAAGACTCCGACCGATGGCGGCCTGTGCTGCCTGACCTTGGCGACCGCCCTGGCCGCTCGCGAGGGCCTGCCCGTCACGCTGGTCAGCGGCAGCGGGTCCGAGCTGTCCGCGGTCCTGGTGCGCGGTGACGACATCGGCTGTGTGTCCTTTGTGGGCGGCCGGGACGTGGGCGGCCAGATCGCCGGCTCGCTGGCCGACCTGGGCAAGCGGCACATCCTCGAGCAGGAGGGCCTGAACTGCTGGGGCGTCTGGGAGTACGGCGACTGGGACAGGCTGGCCGGCCAGATCCGCAAGACGTTCGACTACGCCAAACAGCGCTGCACGGCGTACCCGCGGTTCGTGGTGCAGCGCTCACTGTTCGACAAGTTCCTGCACACCTACCTCCCGGCGGTCGCGTCCATCCAGTTCGGACACCCGCTCGCGGTCGCCGCGCCGGACGACGAGCCGCCGGCGCTGGACTTCGGCCCGGTGATCAACGCGGCCAAGGCCAAGGAGCTCAACGACTTGGTGGAGGAAGCGATCCACCGCGGTGCGGTGCCGCTGTACCGCGGCTCGGCCGCCGACGGCGTTTTCCTGCCCGGTCAGGACACCAGCGCCTACCTCGCCCCGGTGGCAGTGCTTGCGCCACCTCGTTCCTCGCCGTTGTTCCACGCCGAACCCTTCGGCCCGGTGGACACCATTGTCGTGGTGGACACCGAAGCGGAGCTGCTGGCGGCGATGAACGCCAGCAACGGCGCTCTCGTGGCGACTCTGTCGTGCGACGAGGAGCGCACCGCCCAGCGGCTGGCCAGCGAGGTGCGCGCGTTCAAGGTCGGCATCAACGGGCCACGGTCCCGTGGTGACCGGGATGAGTTGTTCGGTGGGCTGGGCGCCTCCTGGCGGGGCGCCTACGTCGGCGGCGAGTTGCTGGTCCGCGCTGTGACCCAGGGACCCGCCGACGAACGCCTGCCGGGCAACTTCCCGAACTACACACTCCAGCCCTGAATAATTCGCTCGCGCGGTCGAGGGCCGTGGATAGTCTGCCGCCGTGAACGACGATCGACAGGCCGTCTGGGCGGCGGCAGAGCAGGCAGTGCGGGACGTGCTCGGGATCGAGCCGACCGAAGAGGCACTGCTGGACCGGGTCGGCCGGCAGCTGCCGGCCGAAGAGGTCGCGGCCATCGTGGCAGCTGTGGAGTCGGCCAGGCGGAGGAACTACGCGTTCGCGGCTGTGGCCGCGTCGTCGCTGGCCATGGACCACCTGGGTAACTGCTGGTGGTTCGAAGAACGGAAGGGGACGAACGTCTTCGGCCCGGTCGACGACCCGTCGCCGGCCGTGTACGTCCGGTCCGGGGCTGACATCGAGCGGCTGACCTCGTGGGCGGCGGACGATGTGGCCGACCACCTGTGGGGACCGGCGGCCGCTTACATCGACCTGAACGACCCCCGCGCGGCCGAGATATATGTGGTGCCACCGGGCACACAGCCCGGCGACCGGCTGCTGCTCAGCTTCGATCCAGGGGCCCGGCTGTATGTCATCGCCGGGGAGACCGGTGTCCGGTTCGACGGCGACGTGTTCTTCTCGCCGACCGCGGACATCTGGGGGGACTGGCTGGGCGCCACGAGCCCAGAGCGAATTCCTTGATCGCGGCCTCCGTGTGCGAAGGTGGGCGCGGAGGGATGCATGATCACGGTGGTGGGTATCGGGGCTGATGGCTGGTCAGGGTTGACCGCCGAGGCCCGGCAGGCGGTTGCGGATGCCGAGGTGGTGATCGGCAGCACACGGCAGCTGGAGTTGGTGCCCGCTTCGGTTGGCGCCGCGCGGGTGGCGTGGCCGTCGCCGATGATGCCTGCGGTGCCCGGGATTCTCGCCGAGCACGCCTCGAAATCCGTGTGTGTGCTGGCGAGTGGGGACCCGATGTTCTACGGGATCGGGTCGAAGATCCCCGCCGGCCGGGTGATCCCGCACGTGTCCTCGGTGTCCCTGGCCTGTGCGCGGCTGGGGTGGGCAATGGAAGACGTGCAGGTGGTGCGGCAGGTTTCCGCTCTGGCGGCTGCCATTCACCCGGGGCGCAAGGTGCTTGTGTTGTCGGCCGACGCCTCTTCGCCCGCCGAGGTCGCCGCTTTGCTGGTGGCGCGTGGGTATGGGGACAGTGTGATGGAGATCCTGTCCCACCTTGGCGGGCCTGACGAGAAGCGGACGTCCACGACGGCGGCCGATTTCGAAGGGCCCGTGGCCGCGTTGAACGTGGTTGCCATTGAGTGCGTGGGGACGGCACTTGTGCCTACGGTGCCGGGGTTGGCCGATTCCGAATACGAGTCGGACGGGCAGTTGACCAAGCGGGAGGTCCGCGCGATCACGCTGTCGCGGTTGATGCCCATTCCCGGGCAGCTGCTGTGGGATGTCGGCGGGGGATCGGGGAGCATCGCCATCGAGTGGGCGCGGGCGCATCCGTCGTGCCGGGCGGTGTCCATCGAGAAGTCCGCTGAACGGGCCGAGCGGATCAAGCGGAATGTTGAGTCGCTCGGGGTGCCTGGGGTGGGTGTGGTCGTGGGGGCGGCGCCGGAGGCGCTGGACGGGCTGGCCGCGCCGGACGCGGTGTTCATCGGCGGCGGCGTGACGGTTCCCGGGATGGTGGAACGCTGCTGGGCGGCGTTGCGGCCGGGCGGGCGGCTCGTGGTGAACGCGGTCACTGTGGAGTCCGAGGCGGTCGTGGCACGATGGCACGCCGACCTCGGCGGTGACCTGGTCCGGATCTCGATCAGCCGGGGCTCGCCGGTGGGCGGGTTCACCGGGTGGCGGCCGATGATGCCGGTGACGACCTGGGCTGTGACAAAAACCGCGGCCATCAAGGAGGACGTGTCTTGACCGTGCATTTCATCGGGGCCGGGCCGGGCGCCGCCGACCTGATCACCGTGCGCGGCCGGGACCTGATCTCGGCCAGCCCGGTCTGCCTGTACGCGGGCGCGCTCGTGCCCGTTGAGCTGCTGGAGTTCTGCCCGCCGGGGGCACGTCTGGTGGACACCGCCAGCCTGAATCTCGACCAGATCGTCGCCGAGATGGCCGGTGCCCACGCCGCCGGGCAGGACGTGGCGCGCCTGCACTCGGGGGATCCGTCGATCTACAGCGCGATGGCGGAGCAGATGCGCAGACTGGATGCGCTTTCAGTGCCGTATTCGGTGACGCCGGGGGTCCCGGCCTACGCCGCCGCGGCGGCGACTTTGCGCCGCGAGCTGACCGTCCCGGGCCTCGGGCAGACCGTCGTGCTGACCCGGACCTCGGCCAGGGCCACCCCCATGCCACCCGGGGAAACCCTTGAGACACTGGGCAAGAGCGGCGCCACGATGGTGCTTCACCTTGCCGTCCAACGGATCGACGAGGTGGTCGCCGAGCTGCTGCCGAACTACGGTCCGGTGTGCCCGGTCGCGGTGGTCGCGAATGCCAGCCGCCCCAACGAGATCACCTTGCGCGGCACTTTGTCGGACATCGCCGCGCAGGTGCGCGAATCGGGGATCAAACGCACGGCGGTCATCATCGTCGGGCCCGTGCTGACCGCCACGGAGTTCTGTGACAGCCATTTGTATTCAGTAGACCGTTTGCGCTGACCGGGTGATCCTCAGAAATACCCACCCCAAACGCGCGAACAAGCGCTACCTTCAGGGCCGCCTCACTTCATTGTTCGGTAGGGGAGAGTCGTGGCGCCACTGGAAAAAGACCTCCGGACGTTGACCACTCCGGAAGACGACCTTGTGCGGGACATCGACGTGCTCATTCGCGACCTCGACCGCGACCCGTGCGTGCTGCCCGAGCAGCGTGCCGACGTTCGCGGTGCCCGTCGCCTGCGCTGGTGACCTGCGCGTGACCGCTGTGCTCATCCTCGGCGGGACCGGGGAAGGGCGGCGGCTGGCGGACCAATGTGTTGGTTTGAGTGGGATAAGCGTTGTTTCCTCTTTGGCCGGTCGGGTTCGTGCGCCCAAGTTGCCGCAAGGGGAAGTGCGGATCGGCGGATTCGGCGGCGTGACCGGTTTTCGCGACTGGGTGATCGGTCACGGAATTGATGCCGTTGTTGACGCTACGCATCCGTTCGCGTCGGTAATGACCGGGACGGCCGCGAAGGTCACCGGTGAACTGGGGATTCCATTCCTCGTGCTGCGGCGGCCCGGCTGGGCCGAGCAGCCGGGCGACCGCTGGCACTGGGCGGACAGCGTTGCCGGGGTGGCCGAGACCCTCTGTAACGAAACGGCCGGTGACGAAACGGTGTTCCTGACGACTGGGCGTGAGGAACTCAAGGCGTTCGCGCACCTGGACAACCGGTTCGTGGTCCGCAGCGTGGACCCGCCCGAACCGCCGATGCCGCGAAACCTGTACACAATCCTGGACCGCGGACCGTTCACTGTGGAGGGTGAACGGCGGCTGATGCGGGAGCACGCCATCGACGTCCTGGTGACCAAGGACAGCGGCGGCGACATGACCAGCGCCAAGCTGCAGGCCGCGCGCGAGCTGCAGCTGCCGGTGGTCATGGTGCGCCGGCCGCCGCTGCCGGACGTCGAGACGGTCGACAGCGTGGCGGCGGCCGTCAGGTGGCTGGGTACCGTCGCGGGGTGAAGACCTTGCCGGTCCCGGTCAGCCGAGTCGTCGAGGACCCGATCAGCAGCAGGCAGCGCATGTCCACTGCGGACGGATCGAGCGCGCCCAGCTCCACGATGGTGATGGACTCGTTCGGCCCGCCCACATCCCGGCCGATCACTACCGGCGTCGATGGCGACCGGTGTTCCAGCAACAGGTCCCGGGCGGCGGCGACTTGCCAGGTGCGGTCCTTCGAGGCCGGGTTGTAGATCGCGATCACCAGGTCGGCCTGGGCGGCCAGCGACAGCCGGGACGCGATGACCTCCCACGGCTTCAACCGGTCCGAAAGCGACAGGACGCAGTAGTCGTGGCCCAGCGGCGCGCCGACCCGGCTGGCGACGGCGTTCGCAGCGGTCACGCCGGGCAGCACCGACACCGGAACGGCCGGGTACTCGGTCGCCGCCTCCATGACGGCGCTGGCCATCGCGAACACCCCGGGATCGCCGGAGGACACGACGGCCACGCGAGCGCCCTCCCGCGCCAGGTCGAGGGCGAACACGGCCCGCTCGGCCTCGACCTTGTTGTCCGAGGAATGCCGTCGCTGCCTGGGGTTCACCGGCACACGGTCGAGATAGGTCTTGTAACCGACCAGATCCGTGGCCGTGGACAGGGCTTCCTGGGCTTCGGGCGTGAGCCATTCCCGGCCTGCGGGGCCGAGGCCGACCACGACGACCGATCCCGACGCGGGCTCGGCGACGGAAGTGGCCTTGGGCAGAGCGGCCCTGCTGGCCAGGATGGCCAGCGAGAAGTACGGCACGGTGGACGGATCGACCTCGGCCAGCGGCTCGGTGCGCTGTTTGTCGGTGGTCGCCCGTTCGACGTACCAGGCGTCCTCAAGCCGCCCGGCCGAGGCCAAAGCCGCGCGGACGTTCGAGAAAGTGCGGCCCAGCTTGAGGATCGCGGCCGAGTCGGTGTTCTTCAGCCGCTCCGCCAGCACATCCGGCGGCAAGGTCCCCGGCAGCACGGTCAGGATCTCGTCGCGTTCCACCAAAGGACGGCCGAGTTCGGCGGAGGCGGCGCTGACCGAGGTCACCCCGGGCACGACCTGGGTCGGGTACTTGTGTGCGAGCCGCTTGTGCAGGTGCATGTACGAGCCGTAGAAGAACGGGTCGCCCTCGCCCAGTACGACGACATCGCGGCCCGCGTCCAGGTGCGCGGACAGGCGTTCGGCGCAGGAGACGTAGAAATCGTCAAGCGCGCCTTGGTATCCGCCGGGATGGTCGGTGGTCTCCGTGGTGATCGGGTACATCAGCGGCTCCTCGATCTGGCCGGGCCGCATGTACCCGGCCGCGATCGAACGCGCGATGGACCGGCCGTGCCGGGCCATGTGGTACGCGATCACGTCCGCCGACCCGATGAGCCGGGCCGCCTTGACGGTAATGAGTTCCGGGTCGCCCGGGCCGAGACCCACACCCCAGAGCCGACCGGTCACCACCGTCATTCCTCCTCACTCGCGATCGCGTTCACCGCGGCGGCCGTGATGGCACTGCCACCCCGCCGGCCGCGAACCACCAGATACTCCAGGCCCAAGTCGTTGGCCGCCAAGGCATCCTTGGACTCGGCCGCCCCGACGAAGCCCACCGGGATGCCCAGCACCGCAGCCGGCTTGGGCGCCCCCGCGGCGATCATGTCCAGCAGGTGGAACAGGGCAGTGGGCGCGTTCCCAATCGCCACAACCGAACCACCGAGCCGATCGCGCAGAAGCTCAAACGCCGCGACGCTCCGGGTGTTGCCCAGATCCGCGGCCAGCGCGGGCACCCGGGGGTCGGCGAGCATGCAGACGACCTCGTTGTCGGCGGGCAACCGGCGACGAGTCACCCCAGCGGCGACCATCTGCGCGTCACACAGAATCGGTGCCCCTGCACGCAAAGCGGCTCGCGCGGCGCCGATGGCGTTGGGAGAGAACGAGATGTCCTTGACCAGGTCGACCATGCCGCAGGCGTGCACCATCCGGACCGCGACCTGGGCGACGTCCGCGGGTAACCCGCCGAGGTCCGCCTCCGCGCGGATGGTGGCGAAGGACTGGCGGTAGATCTCCGCCCCGTCCCGGACATAGCTCGTCACTCGACCCTCCGATATCCCTCACTGGTGGCGATCATGTCGACGGCTCCCGCAGGCCGTCCACACCGCCGCTCGCAGCCGGACCAGTGCACGGGAAGCGTGTCCTTCCGCGTGGCAACCCATTCAGCGGCGTCCGCACGGACGTCCGCGAGCGATTTGGCGCAGCCGGGCCGGCCGGTACACGCGGTGACCCCGTTCCACGGCGACGACGGCGAGGTGATCAAGCCGGTTCCGTCAAACGAAGGCTGTCCGGGCACGACGACACTCCGCCACGGAGTCAGCCGCAACCAGGGCACAGATCCCAACGCCTCAGCCTGCGCGGAGGTCAACCGTCCCAACGGCGCCCCGACCACGGACACATCACCGTACGGCCCTGGTGGCAAAGGCTCCGGCGGTGGCACCGAAATCCGTTCCGCACCAGGCACTCCGACCGCCTCGATGACCCGCGCGACCCCGTCCGGCACCTCGGCGAGCCGCCAGGCGTCACCGCGAATGGCCAGAAACCGCCGTGCCGCAGCGACAACAGCCGCGACCGGGTCCGTCACCCGGATGCCCGTGTCGGTCCCGGCCAGCAGAAGGGCGTCCCCGACCAGCCCGATGTCACCGTTGAGCCCAGCCACATCCGCGCCGATCGTGATCAAGAACCGCCCGGGCAGCCCCGCGAGGTCGGGAGCGGCGCAAAGGGCCGCGTCGATGGCGGCCACAAGGTGTTGATCATCACCCAGCGGCGACGCGATGATGTTGCGCACACGCTCGTGGCTGAGCGACGGCAACAGCCCGGCCCGCCACAACCGGTCGGCCAGCGCGAGCGGCGCCGACGGGCCCAGGCCGCGGATCTGCAGGTTCGCCCGCGAGGTCAGCTCCAGGCCGCCGCCGCCGAGCGCCGACGACGCCTCGAAAATGGTCCTGAACTGGGCGTTCGTCAGGGTTCCGCCGGGTACCCGGATCCGCGCCAGCCCACCGTCGGCGGCCTGGTGCACGGCGATCGCGCCAGGGCACGCGTCCGGCCGCGCGCGGTCGGGTGATGAAGCGGACATGGGCTGGATGCTACGTGCTCAGCAGGTATGGTCAGTCCGAACGAGCGGTAGAGGGAGGAAGCCGGTGCGAGACCGGCGCGGTCCCGCCACTGTGACCGGGGTGACCCGGGAGCCAGACACTCCGGCCGCCGTCCCTGCGTCTCGAGGCGAGGACCTCGGGGGAGTGGAGCGTGCCGCGTGATCGTGCTGCTGTCGACGTCCGACACCGACCTGTTGTCCGCGCGGGCCAGTGGCGCCGATTTCCGGCTCGGCAACCCGGCCAGGCTCGAGGTGGCCGACCTGCCCGGCCTCGTCGACGGCGCTGACCTGGTGGTCGTGCGCATCCTCGGTGGCCGGCGGGCCTGGGAGGAGGGCCTGGACGCGCTGCTTGCCGGGCCGCGGCCGGTGGTCGTTCTCGGCGGTGAGCAGGCGCCGGACGCGGAGCTGATGGAGCTGTCCACCGTTCCGGCGGGTGTCTGTGCGGAGGCCCACGCATACCTGGCGCACGGCGGCCCGGCCAACCTCACCGAGCTGTACAACTTCCTCTCCGACACCGTGCTGCTGACCGGCATCGGCTTCATCCCACCAGCGGCGACCCCGACCTGGGGCCTGTTGGAGCGTGAAGCCCAAGGCACTGGTCCGACGGTCGCGGTGCTCTACTACCGAGCCCACCACATGGCCGGGAACACGGCCTTCGTGCACACCCTGAGTGACGCGATCGAAGCCGCGGGCGGCCGGGCATTGCCGGTCTACTGCTCGTCGTTGCGCACAGCGGAACCGGAACTCCTTGACACCCTGGGCAAAGCGGACGCGCTCGTGGTCACCGTGCTGGCCGCCGGGGGAACCAAGCCCGCCGCGGCCTCGGCCGGTGGCGACGAGGAAGCCTGGGACGTCGGCGCGCTGGCCGCGCTGGACGTGCCGATCCTGCAAGGGCTCTGCCTGACCACGAGCCGCGCGAGCTGGGACGAGAACGACGACGGGCTGTCCCCGTTGGACACCGCGACCCAGGTGGCCATCCCGGAGTTCGACGGCCGGATCATCACGGTCCCGTTCTCGTTCAAGGAGATCGACCCGGACGGCCTCACGGTCTACGTCGCCGACGAGGAACGAGCCGCGCGCGTGGCCGGGATCGCTGTGCGGCACGCGTCTCTGCGGCACATCCCGACGGCCGAACGCAAGATCGTCCTGATGCTGTCCGCGTACCCGACCAAGCACTCCCGGATCGGCAACGCGGTCGGCCTGGACACCCCGGCGAGCGTGGTCCGGCTGCTCAGGGCCATGCGCGAACGCGGCTACGACGTGGGCGAACTGCCCGGTGTCGACGCACAGGACGGCGACGCGCTGATCCACGCCCTGATCGCGGCCGGTGGCCAGGACGTGGACTGGCTGACCGAGGACCAGCTCACCACCAACCCGGTGCGGATCTCCGCCGCCCGGTACCGCGAGTTCTTCGCCACGCTGCCCGAGGACACCCAGGCCGAGATCGTCCAGCACTGGGGTGCCCCGCCCGGCGAGCTGTTCGTCGACCGGACCCGGGACAAGGACGGCGAGATCGTGCTGGCCGCCTTGCGGGCCAACAACATCGTCGTGATGGTGCAGCCGCCGCGCGGATTCGGCGAGAACCCGATCGCCATCTACCACGACCCGGATCTGCCGCCGAGTCACCACTACCTGGCCGCGTACCGCTGGCTGCAGGACGAGTTCGGCGCGCACGCGATGGTCCACGTCGGCAAGCACGGGAACCTGGAGTGGTTGCCGGGCAAGACGGTCGGCATGTCCGCGGGCTGCGGGCCGGACGCCGCGCTGGGCGACATGCCGTTGATCTACCCGTTCCTGGTCAACGACCCGGGCGAGGGCACGCAGGCCAAGCGCCGCGCGCACGCGACCCTGGTCGATCACCTTGTGCCGCCGATGTCCCGCGCCGACAGCTACGGCGACATCGCGCGGCTGGAGCAGTTGCTCGACGAGCACGCGAACATCGCCGCGATGGACCCGGCCAAGCTGCCCGCGGTCCGCGCGCAGATCTGGACCCTGATCCAGGCCGCCAAGCTGGACCACGACCTGGGCCTCGAGGACCGGCCGCACGACGCCGAGTTCGACGAGTTCATCCTGCACGTCGACGGCTGGCTGTGCGAGATCAAGGACGTTCAGATCCGCGACGGCCTGCACGTTCTCGGTGTGGCACCGGAGGGCGAGGCGCGGGTCAACCTGGTGCTGGCCATGTTGCAGGCGCGGCAGATGTGGGGCGGTCAGGTCGCCGCGCTGCCCGGTCTGCGCGAGGCGCTGGGTCTGTCCGAAATGGACAACGACCGCGGGGCCACCGACGCGGTCGAGGCCCAGGCGCGGGCGTTGGTCGAGGGCATGGAGGCCGCCGGGTGGTCCACGGACGCGGTGCCGGCCGTGGTTCGGGACGTCCTCGGGCGGGAAGACGAGGTGGTGGGCGGCATTCTGGTGTTCGCCGCGACCGAGGTCGTGCCCCGCTTGGCGAAGACCACCGACGAGCTGGAGCACGTGCTGCACGCGTTGGACGGCGGGTACATCCCGGCCGGTCCGTCCGGGTCGCCGCTGCGCGGCCTGATCAACGTGCTGCCGACCGGCCGCAACTTCTACTCGGTCGATCCCAAGGCCGTGCCGTCGCGGCTGGCCTGGGAGACCGGTCAGGCGATGGCCGACTCGCTGCTGGCCCGGTACCGCAAGGACACCGGCGAATGGCCGCCCTCGGTCGGGCTTTCGGTGTGGGGCACCAGCGCGATGCGCACCGCGGGCGACGACATCGCCGAAGTCCTTGCGCTGCTGGGTGTCCGCCCGCTCTGGGACGACCAGTCCCGCCGGGTCACCGGTCTGGAGGTGATCCCGCCGGCGGAGCTCGGCCGGCCGCGGATCGACGTCACGGTCCGCATCTCCGGGTTCTTCCGGGATGCGTTCCCGCACGTGGTGGCGTTGCTCGACGACGCGGTCCAACTCGTTGCCACGCTGGACGAACCGGACGAACAGAACTTCGTCCGGGCGCACACCAAGGCGTCCCAGGCCGAGCACGGCGACTCCCGGCGCGCGACGATGCGGATCTTCGGCTCCAAACCGGGTGCGTACGGCGCCGGGCTGCTCCCCTTGATCGACTCGCGCAACTGGCGCGACGACGCCGACCTGGCCGAGGTCTACGCGGTCTGGGGCGGCTACGCCTACGGCCGTGACCTCGACGGAGTCCAGGCGCGGCCGGACATGGAGACCGCGTACAAGCGGATCGCGGTGGCGGCCAAGAACATCGACACCCGCGAGCACGACATCGCCGACTCCGACGACTACTTCCAGTACCACGGCGGCATGATCGCGACTGTCCGTGCCCTGACCGGCAAGGCGCCGGCCGCCTATGTGGGTGACAGCACCCGGCCGGATGCCGTGCGGACCCGCACGCTGAACGAGGAGACGACAAGGATCTTCCGGGCCCGCGTGGTCAACCCCCGCTGGCTGACGGCCATGCGCAGGCACGGTTACAAGGGCGCGTTCGAACTGCAGGCCACTGTGGACTACCTGTTCGGCTACGACGCCACCACGGGTGTTGTCGCCGACTGGATGTACGAACAGCTCGCCGCCAGCTACGTCCTCGATGAGGAGAACCAGAAGTTCTTGTCCGAGGCCAACCCCTGGGCGCTGCACGGAATCTCCGAACGGTTGCTCGAGGCGGCCGATCGCGGGATGTGGCAGCACCCCGAGCAGTCGACGCTGGACGCGTTGCGCGCGGTGTACCTGGCCACGGAAGGTGATCTCGAAGGTCGCTGAGCCGTGCGAGATTGTTGCGCCATTTGAGGGACGAGTTGGCCAACCGGCCACATCGGTGCTGGTGAACCCGTAAGGTGTCGGCCGTGCTGGCTGACTATGGGAGTTCGCCAGGGCCCGCGCGGTTCATGGATCCGTGGCGGGTGCGCATCCGCCTCGGGGAGGGGCAGAAGGTGCCGGCTGGTGCCGGAGTGCTACTCGGCGACCAGAATGTGCTGACCTGCGCGCATGTGCTCGACGGCGAGGACGACGAGGTCCTTGTCGACTTCGTCGGTGTTCGAGACGGCGGAACCGGCATCGCGCGGGTGGTCCCCGGCTGTTTCGTCCCGCCAATGGACGATCAGCGAGGCGATGTGGCCCTGCTGCGGCTGGACCGGCCGCTGGCCGCTGGCATCGGGACACAGCTGCGCCGGACCGCGCTCAGCTGGGACCGCACCGTGCGCATGTTCGGGTTCCCGCTGGACGTGCGGCTTCGTGACGTGTGGCACGGCGTCTGGGCGCGCGCGACGCTGGCCGGTGAGGCCGGGCCGGGCATGGAATGGCTGCAGATGAACGCCCGGTCGATGACCGAGCAGCGGGTGCGCAGCGGGTTCAGCGGTGCCGGGGTGGCCGACGAGCAGACCGGTGCCGTGCTGGGCATCGTCGTCGGTGAGTACACCGACGAGGGCGCCAGCCTGTCGTGGATGATCCCGGTCGAGACGATCCTGTACTACCTGCCCCGGGTCGCCGAGTGGGTGTCCGGTGAGAGTCCGGTCGATCCGGTGTTCAGCCAGCCGGTCGAACCGGTCGCGGACCAGGCCGGGGTGACCAAGGACCTGATCGAGTGGCTCGGCAGCCGCGGCACCGGCGATGTGGTGCGGATCGTGGTCGGGCCGGAACTGGCCGCACTGCACCGGATCGTGCCGCTGACCAGCCGCGAGCACCGCCCCGCCGCGGTGGACGGCCCGGCGCCCGCGGTCGGCAGCATCGACCTGGCGCTGGACGCGACCGGCAGGAGCCTGGACGAGATCTCGCGCCGGATCGTCGACCGGACCGGCATCGCGCTGGACGAGTCCAGCCGGCCGAGCGACCAGGTCCGCGCCGGGCTGCCGCCGATGACCCTGGTGGTGCTGGGGGTCGACGACGCCACGCAGCCGGAGATCCTGGTGCAGGAGGTGCTCCGGCCGCTGGCCGAGCGCGGTACCCGGCTGGTGCTGGGTTTCCGCCGGGCGTCCTCGCGAAGTCTAGCCCTGGCACGGTCGTGGGAGGTGGGCACCGTGCCCTACCGGCTCGACCGGCTGGCGGACCGGATCACCGTCCTCGGCCAGGCCGAGCAGGATCTCGTTGCCCGGCGGGCGAAGCTGGGCGAGACGGGATCGGGCCTGGTGCACGCCCCGAAACTGCGGCTGCGGCTGAGCGCGATCCGCCAGGCCGGTAATGGTCCACAATGGACGGAGGCGCTCGACTCGCTGGAACGGTCGGTGACCCGGGCGCAGCGCCGGATCGCCGACGCGGGCGCCCGGCCGGACGCGAGCCTCGCCACCCGTGACGAGCAGCGCGGGCTGCTGGACGTCTACCGGTCCGAGGCGGTCCTGGGCGGGGTCGTCGAGGATCCCGGACTGGTGCGGCTCTATCAGCGTGCCTACGACCTGCTTCACCTGCCACCACTGAACTTGCCGGCCGCCCGCGCCGCTGTGCGGGCCTATGGGGACGCCGTGCGGCGTGCGCTGGAGGACAAGTCATGAGGCCGTGCAACCGGCCGCCCTGCGAGGGAACGATCGACGAGACCGGGTTCTGCACGGTCTGCTTCCGGCAACCGGCCAAGGAGCCGCCACCGAAACAGCCAGTGCCACAACAGAAGCAGCCGGATCCACCGCCGGACCCGCCGTCGTCCCGTACGGTCGTGGTGAACGCGGGCGGGGACGACATCCTGTCGCTGCCGATCTTCTCCTTCCCCGACCCGTCCAGCCGGCTCATCCAGAACCCGGACGCGCCCGACCGTGGCCACAAGTGCGGCAACTGCGGCAAGGAGATCAACCACGGCTACGGTGGCCAGCCCCCGCTCAGCGAGGGCTTCTGCCCGTACTGCCGTCACCCGTTCTCGTTCCTGCCCAGCCTGCGCAAGGGCGACACCGTGCATGGGCAGTACGTGATCGAGGGATGTTTCGCCCGTGGCGGGTTCGGCTGGGTGTACCTGGCCAGGGACAAGCGGCTGGCCGGCAACCTGGTCGTCCTCAAAGGACTGATCGACGTCGCCGACGGCGACATGGCCAGGGCCGAGCGGGACGCGCTGATCCGGATGGACCACCAGAACATCGTGCGGATCTTCAACTTCGTCGAGCACGAGGACGCGCGCACCGGCGAGACCCGCGAGTACATCGTGATGGAGTACGTCGACGGCCTGGTGCTGAGCGAGATCCAGAAGGCGGCGCACGACGGCCGCCAGCCGCTGGGCGAGCAGCTGCGGGTCGAGCACATCATCGCCTGCGGCCTGCAGGTGCTGGCCGCGTTCGAGTACCTGCACGGCCGCGACCTGCTTTACTGCGACATGAAGCCGGACAACGTGATCCTGCGGCCGGGCACTCGCGGTGAGACCAGCGACAGCCGGATCAAGCTGATCGACATGGGCGCGGTCCGCCGGATCGGCCAGGAGACCGGCAAGATCATCCACACTCCCGGTTTCCTGCCGGAGGGGGAGATCATCAAGCCCGGGCTGTCGGTGCAGTCGGACATCCACACCCTCGCGGTGACGCTGGACCGCATGTTCCACGCCACCCGCGACTGGGTCGACCTGGGATCGCCGAAGAGCCCGATCGGGGTGGGGCTCGCGTCCTTCGAGCGGTTGCGCAAACGGGCCCAGCACGAGGATCCGGACCAGCGGTTCGGCAGCGCGGCCGAGATGGCCGAGCAGCTGCGTGGCGTGCACCGGGAGATCTCCGCCTTACGCGAGCGGCGCGAACGCCCCACACCGTCCACTTTGTTCGCGCCGACCGCGGTGCTGCTGGACGCCGGGCTCGGAGTCGTTCCGTCACTGGAACGCTGGACGTACGGCGACAGCACCACCGGAACGGGCGCGCCATTGGTATACGGCCTGCCCGAACCGTTGATGGTCGCAAGTGGACTGCCGACGCCGCACGTGGACCCGGCCGACGGCGCCGCCGGTGAGGTGCTCGCGGCGACCACCGGCGAACCGGAGCCGCGCCGGCTGCTGGACAAGCTGGCGGCCGCCAAGCCCAGCACGCCGGAACTGTGCTTCGTCCGGTGCCGCGCCCAGATCGAGCTGGGCGACCTGAAGGCGGCGGAGAAAAGCCTTGCCCAGGTGCCGAAGTCGATCAGGGACTGGCGGATCCCCTGGCACCGGGCGTTGCTCAGGCTGGCCAACGGCGAAACCGGCGAGGCGCAGGCGTATTTCGAGACCGTCTACGACCTCGTGCCCGGTGAGTCGGCACCCAAGCTGGCCCTCGGCTACTGCGCCGAGTACCTCAAGGACCACGAGACCGCGGAACGCTTGTACACCGCGGTGTGGCGGCGCGACCACTCGCAGGGCAGCGCCGCGTTCGGCCTGGCCCGGATCAAGCTGGCCCGGCTGGACCGCAAGGGCGCGGTGGACATCCTGGACGAGGTGCCCAAGGTGTCCCGGCACTACGACGCCGCCGCGGCCGCCGCGGTGATGGTCCTTTCCGGACAGTTGAGCCGGCCCGGCGGCGGCACCGAGGCGCCCTCGCCGGGTTCGCTGACCGCGGCCGCCGCACGGCTGCCCACCTTGTACGTCGACGACGAGGCCCGCGTCCGGCTGACCGCGATCATCTACGAGGCGGCGTTCGTGCTGGCCCAGCACGGGCAGCCGACGTCACTGGGGGAGGAAGAGGAACTGAGGAGACACCTGGCGAGGTCGTATCGGGCGATGGCCGGGCAGGCGCGCACCGCCCAGGACCACAACGTGCTGATCGACCTCAAGAACGACATCCGGCCGTGGAGCTTCCGGTGACCGGCCCGGTGTTCGGCATGACCGTCGGCCAGAACAAGTACCTGGCCACAGTGGACGATGAGATGCACGCCGTGCTGCGGGTCACCGCGCAGGGCCTGGACGCGGCGGCGGACGGCGGCGCGACCGAGGCCGCGGAGGTCATCGCGATCGACTGCTCCGGGTCGATGGGCTACCCGCCGACGAAGATCAGCGCGGCCCGGCACGCGACCGCCGCGGCCATCGACGCCCTGCGCGACGGCGTCTACTTCGCGGTGATCGAGGGAACCGACATCGCGACCGTGGCATACCCGCGCGAGCAACGCCTGGTGCCCGCGTCGCCGGAGACCCGCGAGGCGGCCAAGGCGGCGGTGAAACGCCTGCAGCCCAACGGTGGCACCGCGATGGGCCGCTGGCTGTGGCTGGCCCGGTCGCTGCTGGCCGCGCACCCGGCCGCGGTGCGGCACGTGATGATGCTCAGCGACGGCCGCAACGAGACCGAGTCCCGGCTCGAGCTGGAGCGCGTGCTGGGCATGTGCGAGGGCGAGTTCGTCTGCGACGCGAGGGGAATCGGCGACAACTGGTCGCCCGAGGAGCTGCTGCGGATCGTGTCGGTGCTCAAGGGCTCGGCCGACGGCATCCGCGAGCACGGCGACCTGGTCGCCGACTTCGCCGACATGATGCACTCCGCGATGAGCAAGGTGGTGCCGGACCTGCGGCTGCGGATCATGACCCCGCCGTACGCGCGGGTCCGGTTCGTCAAACAGACCTTCCCGGTGGAGACCGACCTGACCGAGTTCGGCACCACGGTCGACAACGCCACGACCGTGTTCTCCACCGGGTCCTGGGGCGATGAGCGCCGCGAGTTCCACATCTGCCTGCAGGTGGCGCGCGAGGACATGCCGGTGGACGAGGACATCCTGGCCGCCCGGATCTCGCTGGCCGCCGTGCGCGACGGCGAGGACGTCGGCGCGGACGCCCCGCCGGTGGCGATCCGGGTGCACTGGACCGGCGACCTGACCAAGTCCAGCGTGATGAACAGCGCGGTGGCGCGGGCGCTGGGCCAGACCGAGCTCGGTGAGACCGTGATGGCCGGGTGCGAGGCCTACGACGCCGGCAATCCGGAACTGGCGGCCCAGCGCTGGGGCCAGGCCCTCAAGCTCGCTGTGGACCTGGGCAACGACAAGATCGCCGAGCGCATGCGCCGGCTGATCGACGAGGACCCGGACGGCACCGTGCGGGTCAAGCCGAACCTGCGGCCCGAGGACCTGATGCGGGCCGCGATGAGCTCCGGACGTTCCGGCCGGACCGGACCGCAGGTGCCCCCACTGTGACCGGATCTCGCCCGCCACGGCCAGTTTCTGCCCCGGCTGCGGGAACTCGTTCGAGGACGACACATGACGGTCACCGCCGAACGGGTCAAGGCCACGCCCCGGAGCACGACCAAGCGGCGGCTGCAGCGGTGGGGTGTGGGCCTGCTGGCGGTCTCGGTGGTGCTCGTCGGGCTGTCCTGGTGGTTCTACGAGGATGTGCACCGGACCATCGACACCGTCCGCACCAAGGCCGCGCCCGCCCAACTCGCGACCGCCGCGGCGAAATCGGCCCTGGCCAAGGCGGACTACCTGGCGCTGCACAGTTTCCCGGTACGTGACCAGGCCGGGACCCAGGTGCAGGAGCTGTCCGGGTGGCCGGGCGACCAGTACCAGAACCAGATCGCGGTGGTCAGCCAGAGCCTCGCCCAGGTCGCGGAGGACAACCTGGCCGGGGACGCGGGCAGCCAGCAGATCCAGCTCGTCGAGGGCCTGCTGGTGGCCTACACCGGGTGGATCGAACAGGCCGACATGCATCGCCGCGAGGGTTCCGACGTACTGGCCACAGTGGACATTTGGTACGCCTCAAGGTTGTTGAACACGCCGGACACCGGGGTTCTCGCCCAGATCGACCTGCT
>CBIMJO010000021.1:0-19657 GCA_966244135.1 uncultured Actinocrispum sp.
CGCGATCTTCTTGTGCCGCAGGATCTCTTCCAGCACCGCGCGGTCCAGCGCGTTGAGCACCAGGCCGTGTGCCGGGTTCTGCATCAGCTGCAGCCGCCCGAACCGGCTCATCGTGTCCACGACGTCGATCAGCAGCGGCTGCGGCACCGGGTAGCGCGAGAACCGCGACAGTGCGTCGACGACCTGCTCCGCGTCGTGACCGGCCGCGCGCGCGTTCCACAGCGCCAACGGCGTCACCCGATAGGTGTGCACGTGCTCCGGGGCGCGCTCCAGCTCGGCGAACGGCGCGATGGCCATCCTGGCCTGGTCGGACTGGGGGTGATCGATCTCGAGCAGCAGCGTCTTGTCGGACTGCACGATGAGTGGGCCGTCGGTCACTAACACTCCTCTGGTCGTTCCCTCCCAGTGTGCCAACACCCGGATGGAACACAAAAAAACACGAAATACCCCACCGGGGACTACTGTTCGCAATCATTTACCGTTTCCCAGGCTGACCGGGAAAAGGGTGTTCGATGACCGAGCCAACCACGCCGCCGGCCGAGCCGGACGACCGGCCCGCGCGAGGCAGTGCCGTGTCGAAGATCGTTCTGGGCGTGGTGGTCGCGGCGATCACCGGCCTGATCGTGTACGCGGTGTCCGGCGGCGACCAGGGCACGATCGACGTCGGCCAGGGCGACTGCATCAGGATCGTGTCCGCGGCGGACGCCCGGATCGACCGGGTCGACTGCGGTGCCGCCGACGCGGTCTACAAGGTCGCCAAAAAGCTCGACAGCGCAACGGGTTTGTGCCCGGCGGGGGAGTACACCCAGCTGACCAGCGGCAGTTCGGTGAAGCTGTGCCTGATGCTCAACGCCCGGGAGGGCGACTGCCTGCGCACCGAGACCGTCGGTCGCAACAGGACACACGAGCGGGTCGCCTGCGGACCCTCGGCGGAGTACCGGATCGTGAAGGTGCTACCGGGCACAGTGGACACGAAAGCGTGCGAACAGGGCAACGTGGTGGCGACTTACCTCGAG
Source organism: uncultured Actinocrispum sp. (assembly GCA_966244135.1). Classification (GTDB taxonomy): domain Bacteria; phylum Actinomycetota; class Actinomycetes; order Mycobacteriales; family Pseudonocardiaceae; genus Kibdelosporangium. Next base: position 1,017 of record CBIMJO010000021.1, read on the forward strand.
CCGCCGACCACGATCTGCCTGACCATCAAGCCCTGAAACGAAAAGCCCCGGCCGGGACGGCCGGGGCTCTCGGGTGAGGACGCCCAGTATCCCGCGCCGGAGGTCCGCCACCTTTCTCGACGGCCCAGCTTCCCGCTGGCCGCACGGCCGAAAGGCCCTGGTACACCCGGTACAAGCGACCTTCCGGCCGCACGCCCAGCGAAAACCTGGATCCGCCGAATAAAGGCGCCGGACCTCCGGCGCGGGACACTAGTTGGCCTTCGCCGACTCGATGATCATCGAGTCGATGTTGACGTCCTTGGTCAGCAGGCCGTACTGCTTCATCAGGTCGACCGTGCGCTGCAGCCGGTTGCGGTCCAGGCTGGTCGGGAACGTGCCCAGCCGGACCAGGGCGGCGATGTCCTTGTCGATCTTGGCGTACTTGATGACCGACTCCTCGACCACCGCGCGGTTGGCGGCCTCACCCGCGGCACGGACGATCGCCTTGCGGACGGCCTCGACGGTCTTCGGGTTGTTCTGCGCGAACTTCGCGGTCGTGGTGTAACCGGACAGCGGGAAGTTGGCGGTCGAGCCGGTGGCGATGTCCAGCAGCGACACGGCGCCGTTGTTGCGCTGGGCCTGGGTGATGAACGGCTCGTTGATCACCGCGGCGTCGATGTCGCCGGCCTGCAGCTTGGTGGCCATGTCCGGGAACGGGAACTCGACCCATTTGACCGTCTTGGAGTCCACGCCCGCGGTGTCCAGTGCGGACTTGGCCAGCAGGTCGGTGATGCTGTTCTTGGTGTTGGTGGCGATGGTCTTGCCGGCCAGGTCCTTGGGCGACCTGATCGCCGACCCGGCCTTCACCATGATCACGAAGATGTTCTCGGCGGTCTGGTAGCTGTCGGCGACGAACTTGAAGTCGCCGGTGCCCTTGGCCTGCGCCTGCAGGATCGGGACGTACGCGCCGAAGGTGACCTGCAGGTCGCCGGAGATCAGCTTCGGGATGGCCGTGGCGGCGCCCGTGACGGGCTCCAGCTGCACGTCCAGGCCCCCGTCCTTGAAGTAGCCCTTCTGGGCCGCGATCTGCAGCGGAGCGTCGTCCAGGATCGGCATGGCGCCGATCTTGAGGTGGGTGAGCTCCAGGCCGCCGGGGCCGGGGCCGCCGGCCTTGGTGTCGTCGCTCGAGCCACCGAGCATCCCGCAGCCGGCCACCGAGGCGAGGATGCCCGCGGTGCCCAGGATCGCGGCGACGGCCCGTCTGGTCGTCAAGCGGCGTGACAGTCGAAACATGTGTGAGGCCTCATCTGACACTTCGTGTGTCCGCGGCGGACACGCTGAGTGGCACGCTCCGCCACGCACCACGCTACGTTCTCGTAGCGACTGCAGAGTGTAGATCGATGGCCTCGGTGCGTCTACATGGGAAAACCCCGGCAAGGCCGGGGTTTTCAAGATCGCAGTGCTTGTGCCGACCCCCTACGGGAGCCGCCCACCCCCACCACGGTGAGTCTTCATCTGGTGATTACTTCGCGGTCTTCGCGGAGTCGATGATCATGCTGTCCACGTTCACGTCCTTGGGCAGCATGTCGTACTTCTTCATCAGGTCGACGGTCCGCTGCAGGCGGGTGCGGTCCAGGCTGGTCGGGTACGTCCCGATGCGCACCAAGGCTGCCACCTCCTTGTCGATCTTCGCGTACTTCACCACCGCGTCCTCGACCGTCGTGCGGTTGCGTGCCTCCTCGGAGGCCCTGGTCAGCGCCCGGCGGACGGCCTCGACCGTCTTCGGGTTCTCCTGGGCGAACTTCGCCGTGGTGGTGTAGCCGGAGATCGGGAAGTTGGCCGTCGGGCCGGACGAGGTGTCCAGGATGGAGGTCGCGCCGGTGCTGCGCTGGGCGAGTGTGACGTAGGGCTCGAGCACGACCGCCGCGTCGATGTCGCCGGCCTGCAGCTTGGCGCCCATGTCCGGGAACGGGAACTCGACCCACTTGATCGTCTTGGAGTCCACCCCGGCCGTGTCCAGTGCGGACTTGGCCAGCAGGTCGGTGATGCTGCCCTTGGTGTTGGTGGCGATGGTCTTGCCGGTGAGGTCCTTCGGCGACTTGATCGGCGAGTTCGCCTTGACCATGATCACGAAGATGTTGTCGGCCGTCTGGTAGCTGTCGGCCACGAACTTGAAGTCGCCGGTGCCCTTGGCCTGGGCCTGCAGAACCGGCACGTACGCGCCGTAGGTGAGCTGAAGGTCACCGGAGAGCAGCTTGGGGATGGCCGTGGCGGCGCCCGTGACGGGCTCCAGGGTGACGTCCAGGCCCTCGTCCTTGAAGTACCCCTTCAGCGACGCGATGTGCACCGGCGCCGAGTCGAGGATCGGCATGGCGCCGATCTTGAGGGTGGTGCGCTCGAGCTGTCCGTTGCCCCCGCCGCCGGAGTCGTTGCTCGAGCCACCCAGCAGACCGCAGCCGGAGACGGCGGCGAGGATGCCCGCCGTTCCGAGAATTGCTGCGACCGCCCGGCCGGCTCGTCTCGATCGTGCGGAACCACTTGCTCGTCGAAGCATTGAAGATGCCTTATCTGCGCGAGGATTGTTCCGGTCACGCTGTGACACGACCGGCTGACACGGGGGGCACGATCAGTCACGATGCGTGGCGTTCGCGGTGTTTTATACACCAAACAGCTGGGTCGTAGTGAGTGCTGTCACAAGATCGAGGGGTGAAATAATCACATGTCCACACCGAGCGTGCGGGACATCGCGCGAGACCTGCTGCGCAACTTCGGGCTCACCACGGTGTTCGGGAACCCAGGGACGACGGAAATTCCCTTCCTGGTGGACTGGCCGGTCGACTTCCGGTACGTCCTCGGCCTGCAGGAAGCTGCAGTGGTCGCGATGGCCGACGGCTATGCGCAGGCGGCCGGCGAGCCCGTTCTGGTGAACCTGCACTCCGCGGGCGGTCTCGGGCACGGTCTCGGGCACGTGTTCACCGCGTACCGCAACCGGACGCCGATGCTGGTGCTGGCCGGTCAGCAGGTCCGCTCGCTGCTCCAGGGTGAGCCGGTCCTCGGAGCATCGGATCCGACCGTGTTCCCCCGGCCGTACGTGAAGTGGAGCTGCGAACCCGCGCGGGCGCAGGACGTTCCGGCCGCGCTGGCGCACGCCTACCACCTCGCCGTCCAGCCACCGGCCGGTCCGGCGTTCATCTCCGTTCCCGCGGACGACTGGGACGCGCCCGGCGACGGCCCTGTACCCGTCCGGCCGCGGATCCTCGGTCCTGTAGCGGCCCCAGCGGCCTTGTCAGAGCTCGCGTCCGCTGTGGATGGGGCCGGGCGCCCGGTGATCGTCGTTGGGGCCGCTGTGGACGCTGAGGACGCCGTTGCGGGCGTTGTCGCTTTGGCGGAACGGATCCGCGCCGGGGTGTTCGTGGCGCCGATGTCGTCGAGGTGCTCGTTCCCCGAGGATCATCCGTTGTTCCAGGGATTTCTCGACCCGGAGGAGCGGTCCATCGCGGCCGCGCTCGAACCGTACGACCTCGCGCTGGTGCTGGGCGCGCCGGTGTTCACGCTGCATGTGTTCCGGGGCAACGCTTCCACGCCGTTGCCGCCGTTGTTCCTGATCAACGACGACCCGGACGTGCTCGCGCGGGCCCGGGTGGGTACCGGTATTCGGTCGATGATCGGGCCTGCGGTTCACCGGCTGTCCGAACTGGTCGCCCCAGTGCACCGGGTGATGCCGAAACCACTGGTACGACCAGTGATTCCCGCCGACAGCGACCCGGTGTCACCGGTGCACGTGCTCGCGGCTCTGGCGAAGTCGTTGCCGGACAACGCGTTGGTGGTCGAAGAGGCGCCGAGTCACCGCAACCTCATGCACGACTACCTGCCGATCCGCGCACGCCACACGGGTTTCCTCACGATGGCCAGCGGCACGCTCGGCTGGGGACTGCCCGCGGCGGTCGGCGCCGCCCTGGCCCGCCCGGACCGCCGTGTCGTGGCGATCCTGGGCGACGGCTCCAGCATGTACGGCATCCAGGCGTTGTGGACCGCCGCACGCGAGAACCTGCCGATGACGTTCGTGATCCTGGACAACGCCGAGTACGCGGCCCTGCGGATCCTGTCATCGGCTGAGCACAAGATCCCGGGAACCGAGCTGGGCGGCATCGATTTCGCCGCCCTGGCAACGAGCCTGGGCTGCTACGGGATCACGGTGGAATCCATTGCGGACTTCCGGGCGGCCCTCACCCGGTCGCTGGCCGAAGACCGCCCGGCCGTCATCCACGTCCGCGTCACCGACCCCGCCCACACCCTCTACTGAGGAGCGGGCGGGGCCGGGGTGCTCAGCTCTTGGTGACCTCGCTGCGCTGCGAGCGTTCGGCTTCCAGGAACCGCTGGGCCGCCGCCTCTTCCTCGGCGGCGGTCGGGCGGTGCACGGTCGTCTCCGGCGCGGGCGTGTTGTGCAGCAGCCGCGCCACCTCACCGCGCAGGGCGACGAAGTTCTTCGACTCCCTGGTGGTGATCTGGTCGCGGTCCGCCGGCAGGTCCACGGTCAGGTCCGCGACGATCGACGCGGGCGACTTGGACAGCACCAGCACACGGTCGCCCAGGTAGACGCTCTCGTCGATGTCATGGGTGACCAACAGGACCGTGCTCTCGTGCTCGCGGCGAACCCGCAGCAGCAGGTCCTCCAGCTCGAACCGGGTCTGCGCGTCCACCGAGGCGAACGGCTCGTCCATCAGCAGCAGCGACGGCTGGCAGGCCAGCGCCCGCGCGATGGACACACGCTGCTGCATGCCGCCGGACAGCTGCCACGGGTACTTGGCGGCCGCCGCGGACAGGCCCACCGACTCCAGCGCCTCGGCCGACCGGCGCCGGCGCTCGGCCTTGGAGATGTTCCTGGACCGCAACGGGAACTCCACGTTCCCGCGCACCGACAGCCACGGGAACAGCGAGCGGCTGTAGTCCTGGAACACCACCGCCAGGTCGGACGGGGTGCGGTCGATCAGGTCGCCGTGCAGCGACACCGTGCCCGCCGATGGCCGGATCAGCCCGGCGATGCAGCGCAGCAGCGTCGTCTTGCCGCACCCGGACGGGCCCACGATGCAGGCCAGCTCGCCGGTGCCCACCGTGAAAGTCAGGTTCTGTACCGCGGTGTGCGCGGATGGTCCCGAGCCGTAGGTGTGGCGCAGCTCGGCGACGTCCAGCATTGCCGTCATGGTCTTCAGCCTCCGGCTTTCACGGTACTTGCTTGGACGTTACGAGTGGGTTGCCAGGACAGCACCCGGCGTTCCACCAGGAGCAGCAGGCTGTTGAGGCCGTAGCCGAGGACGCCGAGCAGGATGATCAGCGCCCACATGTTCGCGTAGTCGTACTGGCGCTGGAAGTCCGTCAGCTGGGTGCCCAGCCCGGTGACCGCCCCGACCAGCTCGGAGATCACCATCAGCACCAGCGCGAGCGACAGCGAGACGCGCAGCCCGGCGAAGATCTTGGGCAGTGCCGCGGGCAGCACGACCATCAGGATCCACTGGCGGCGCGGCACGCCGAACGACTTCGCGGTGTCCACCTTGACCTGGTCGACCGACTTGGCCCCGTCGGCCGAGTTGAGCAGGATCGGCCACAGCGTGCCGAACGCGATCAGCGCGATCTTCTGCGGCGCCTCGATGCCCAGCAGCACCATGAAGAACGGCAGCAGCAGCACCGGCGGGATGGACCGCAGGAACGCCAGCACCGGCCCGAAGTACTCCAGGCCGTGCCTGGACCGGCCGAGCGCGAGCCCGGCGACGATGCCGATCACCGCGGCGCCGAGCCAGCCGGTGAGCAGCCGGCCCAGGCTGGGCAGGACGTGGATGAACACCGCGTCGCTGAGGAACAGCTGCGACGCCGGGCCGCTGAACCAGATGTCCAGGGCGGCCGGCGCGATCTCGGTGGGCGGCGGGAAGAACTTCGACTGGGCGGCCAGCGTGGCCAGCTCCCAGACGACGAGCACGCAGACGAAGACGATCCAGCGCTGCGCGAAGCCCCTGAACCGGGTCATTTCGCCGCCTCCGTCTGGTTGCTCCACTTGAACAGCGTCCGGCTGAGCTTGAGGAACCCGCTGTCGAGCGCGTAGCCGATCACCCCGGACAGCACCGTGACGGCCAGGATCACGTCCTGGCGCCCGGAGCCGCTGGCGTACTGGGTGAGGAACCGGCCCAGGCCGATGTCCGAGGTGGCCAGGTACTCGGTGCTGATCACCACGATCAGGATGACCGCGCTGGCCAGCCGCACGCCGGTGAACACGAACGGCGCCGCGTGCGGCAGCGAGACGGTGGCCATCGTGCGGGTCTTGCCCAGGCCGAACGAGCGGGCCGTGTCCAGCTGCAGCGGGTCGATCTCGTCCAGCGCGTAGATCGTGTTGAACAGGATCGGCCAGATCGCCGCGTAGACCGCGAGGCTGATCTTGGCGTCCGGCCCGGAGCCGATCAGGATCAGGATCAGCGGGATCAGCGCGACCGACGGGATCGGCCGGAGGAACTCGATGATCACCCGGGTGGCCACGCGCACCGAGGGCACGCTGCCCAGCAGCAGCCCGGCCGGCACCGCGATGCCGATGGCGATCAGCAGCGACAGCCCCCAGGCCAGCATGGTGGCGATCAGGTCCCGGATGAACGTGTCGGTGTCGTTGTTGAACTGCTGCGAGAACAGATCCACCATCGTGGGCAGCACGGTGGTGGGCGGCGGGATGTAGGTCTCGGGGAACAGCCCCGTGGCCGAACCGAGCTGCCACAGGGCGAGGACGAAGAAGATCCCCAGCAGGCCGCGGATGAACCGGATCACGCCGGCTCACCGGCGACCGAGTTGGTCAGCACACCGAACTCCATGAGCGGTTGGAAAACGGGGTTCACCCGGCCGAACGCCAGGTGGTCACTCTAGTGAGCGATACGGGGTCGGGACAAATGGCCGTTTACCGGCCACTGGCCACGTATCGAAACACCCCGATCGGGTGAATCGTCGAGGAGTAGCCGGGTACTCCAACTGGCAGCACCCTACTAGTGCGACTGAGCCACAGGCGTAGTTGATCAGTCGGGGAGAAACCGACAGACCCGGAGGCAACCGGCCCCCGGGCCTGTGGTACGCGCGTCCTACTTGGAGGCCGAGGAGAGCAGCATCGGCTGCACGTTGAGCCTCTCCGGGATCACCTTGAACTCCGACATCAGGTCGGCCACCCGCTGCAGCCGCACCGGGTCGAGCGACTCCGGGTAGTCCGCGATGTGCACCAGCGAGGCCGTCGCCGCGTCGATCTTGACGTACTTGACCAGGATCGGCTCCAGCTTCGAGCGGTCGCTCTTCACATCGGAGACGCCCTGTGCCAGCCCTCGCTGGAAGGCAGCCATGGTGTTCGGGTTCGTTGTGGCCAGCTTGTCCGTGGAGGCCCAGCCGGACATCGAGATGTCCGCCGTCGGGCCGGAGGAGACGTCCAGCACCGGGGAGGCGCCGTACTGCTTCTCCGTGGTGGTCACGAACGGCTCGGCCACCACCGCGCCGTCGATGTTGCCCGACTGCATGGCCGGACCCATGTCCGGGAAGCCCATCGGCACCCAGTTGATCGTGGTGACGTCCACGCCCTGGGTCTTCAGCACCGACATCGCGCCCAGGTCGGAGATGGAGCCCTTGCGGGTCACCGCGCTCGTCTTGCCGCCGGCGTCCTCGGGTGTCTGCATGGGCGAGTTCTGGGTCGCGACCAGCACGAGGTGCCCTGGCCGGGCCGCGTACGCGTCCGCGACGATCTTGAGGTTGGCCGCGCCCTTGGCCTGCGCGGCGAACGCACCCGGGTAGCTGGTGAACGCGATGTCCAGGTCGCCGCCGATGATCCCCTCGACGGCCTTGGGCCCGCTCTGCACGGACACCGGTTCGACTTCGAGGCCTTGCTGCCTGAAGTAACCCTGATCGATCGCCCGGTACAGCGGCGCGACGTCCACAACGGGCAGGACGCCCACTCTGATCTTCTGCTTCTCGACCGCGCCACCGGTGGCGCTGGGCTTGGTGGTCGAGTCACCGCTGCTGCCGCCCATCAGCCCGCAGCCGGAGGCCGCGGTCAGCAGGGCAAGGGTGGCGGCGATGATCGGGATCCGCACGCGCGACCGGTACACCTGGCCGGTGTCGCCGCGTCTAGGCATTGCCTCTCCTCGGTACTGAGTCGATGTGAATCTTTTGCAACTTCGATCCCCGACGTACCGGCGACACGCTAGCGACCCGCCAATGTCCGTCACAACGGGTTGCGAAGTGGTTTCTCTTCGCTTAGCAAGTCGCACGATCGGGTCACCCCACGAATGGAGTAGTTCCTGGTGACGCTCAGTTCGGTTGCCAGCGAAGGATTTTTCGCTCGACCGCGAGCAGTGCCGTGTTGAGGAGGTAGCCGAGTAGTCCGAGAAGCACGACCCATGCCCACATCTGGGGGAAGCTGAACTGGTCCTGTGCATGTCTTAGCTGGTAACCGATGCCGTTGGTGACGCCGACCATCTCCGAGACGACCATGAGAAGCAGCGCGATGCCGAGGCTCAACCGCAGGCCGCTGAAGATCTTCGGCAGCGCGGCGGGGATCACGACGAGCAGGATCCAGTGGGTTCTGCGGATCTTGAAGCTGCGCGCGGTGTCGGTTTTGACCTCGTCGACCGTTCGCACACCGTCGACTGTGTTGAGCAGGATCGGCCAGAGCGCGCCGAACACGATGGTGGCGAGCTTCATCGTGGTGTCGATGCCGAACAGCACCATGAAGACCGGAACGAGCGCGGGTGGGGGAATGGCGCGGAAGAACGCGAAGAGCGCGCTGACGTAGTCCATTCCCGTTGTGGCGCGGCCCAATGCGGTGCCCGCGGTGACGCCGATGACGACCGCGATGAGCCAGCCGAGCAGGATCCGGCCGAGGCTGGGCAGGATGTCGCCGGTGAGGGTTTCCGGTCGCAGCCACAGATCCGCGGCCTGGACGGCGATCGTGCTCGGGGGCGGGAAGAACGGACTCCCTGCCGCGATGGTGGCGAGCTGCCAGATTCCGGTCAGCGCGGCGAAGAACGCCCAGTTGTGCAGGAGTTTTCTCATGTCTGCCACCGGAAGAGGCGGCGGCCCAGCCGTTCCAGGGCTTCGTTGACGGCCAGGCCGAACACCCCGGCGACGGTCGTGCCTGCCAGGACGAGATCCATCCGGCCCGCGCCGCTGCTCGCCTCGAGGATGAACGTGCCGATCCCCGTGCGGGCACCGGCCAGGAACTCGGTGCTGACAATGAGGATCAGCGCGATCGAGGCGGCCAGGCGGATGCCGGTGAAGATGAACGGGAGGGCGTGCGGAAGGGAGACGGTGGCCATCGTGCGGGCCTTGCTCAGACCGAAAGACCTTGCGGTGTCGAGTAAGAGCGGGTCGATCTCGGCCAGGGCGTAGATCGTGTTGAACAGGATGGGCCACACCGCCGCGTAGACGGCGAGCGCGATCTTGGTGGTGGACCCGCCGCCCATCGCCACGATGGCAAGGGGAATCAGGGCCACCGAAGGAATCGGCCGCAGAAACTCGACGACAGCACGGGTCGCCACCCGCAAAAACGGAACACTCCCCAACACCAACCCAGCGGGAACAGCAATCCCCACAGCGATAGCGAGCGCGACAGCCCACGCCACCACACTCGCGAGCACATCCCGCCCAAACCCCGCATCCCCACAAAGCTCAACAACCCGCACGAACACCACACTCGGCGGCGGCAAAAACCCCACCCCACCACCACCATCACCAACCACTCCACCCCGCACAACCCCCTCCCACACCCCCACAAAAACCCCAACCCCCACCCCAGCCCTAACCCCCCGCCCCACACCCACCCCTCCCTCCGGTGTTTTCATTGATCAACAGGGCCACTCTCCCGACGAAACCCCGCCACATCCCGTGTTCCGCCAAGGAATCCGGGGCATGGATGGGCTCGATCCGGTCTGCCTGCTGGTCTTGGCGGCGTTCGCGATCGGGCTGCCGAACGACCTGCCGCGCCTATCCGGCCGGACAGCGCTGCCCGGTGTCGCACAAGGAAGCGACCGGAAGCCCATGCGCATCGCGCAGCTGCAGGAACGCTGATCGACGGCGCTGCTCTCGGGGCAGTGACGCTCTGGATCGGCGGTAGCCCGGTGACCTGTTCTTCGGCTCTGCCAAGGCTCTCTGCCGGGCGCTGCTCTCGAAGGCCAATGGCCAGTGGGCCGTTTCCCGTCTCCTGCCAGGACTTCGCCGAACACTGCCCTCGAACTTCCGCGCCACACCCGAGTGTCCCGCCGGGCGGGACGTCGTCGCAGATGGCCGAGAGCGCTGTTTTCCGGGGAGAGCGCTGCTTTGCGGGGAGAGCGCTGCTCTCGCCGCGATGTTCGGCTGGGCGCATTCCGTCGAAACCCTCGCGAGTCCCGCGCTTTGGGAGCGGGGCGCAGTCGAGAGCGTTGCTCTTCGATGAGAGCGCTGTTCTCGCAGACGGCCCGCAACGAGATGGCTCGGCTCGACGCTGTCGGCGCCGAGCCCACCCGCCCCCGAGCCCACCCGCCCCCGAGACTGCCCACCTCCAAGATCGCCCGCCTGCAAGCCCATCCGCCTCCGGATCGTCTGCCCCGAGCCCATCCGCCTGCGGGATCGCCCGCCCCGAGGCCACCCGCCCCGGGATCGCCCGCCCAGGTAACGCCTGCTTGCCGAGGCCGTTCGCTTCCCGGGCTGCTCGCTTCTTGAGACCGCTCGCCCATCGAGGCCGCCCAGCCGCCCTCGAGACCAGCCGCCCACGGGACCGCCCGGCTCCAGGCCGCGGCCCCGCCCAACCGCCTGCGAGTCCCATCTGCCCCGAGGCCGTCCGGTTCCGAGATCGCCCGGTCCCGAGATCGCGCACTTGCGAGCCCACCCGCCCCGAGACCGTCCGCCCGTGAGGCCCCATCGCCCCACCCGTCGTCCCCAAGCCCGCTTCCTGTTCGCGAGCACTGCTCTCCAAGGAGATCGTTGCTCTCGCGGGCGTTCCGGCCGGGATGTCCGGGACCTCTCCGGCGAAGCCCCGTGAGCCCTCCCGTCGAGTCGAGAGCGACCCTCGAGACCGCCACCCGCATTCGGGAGCACTGCTCTCTGACGAGATCGACGCTCTCCCTTGTGGGGCATCAGCGGGTGGGGGTTGGGATGAGGAGGGGGGTTATGTCGAGTTTGGTGGGGAGGAGGCCGAAGTCGTGCATGAGGTCGGGGACGCGTTGGAGGGTCGCCGGGTCGAGGGCGGAGCGGAGGGTGAGGAGGTTTGTGCTGGTCGCCGTGTCTTTGTCGACTTTCGCGAACTCCATCATCAGCGGTTCGATCTTGCTGCGGTCCTGGGCCTCCGCCGTCGCCCGCAACATCACCCGCTGGAACTTCGTCACCTTGTCCGGGTTGGTGGCGGCGAACTTTCCCGTCGTGGCCCAGCCGGCGGTCGGGAAATCAGCGGTCGTGCCCGTCGCGGTGTCGAACACCGGCACCGCGCCGACGGTCTTCTCCGCCTGGGTGATGAACGGCTCGGTCAGGAATGCGGCGTCGACATCGCCGCGCCGCAATCGCGCCGCCATATCGGGGAAAGGCATGGTCACCCATTTGATCGACTTGTAGTCCAGGCCTTTGTCCCGTAACGCCGACATGGTCATCAGGTCCGAGATCGTTCCCTGCGCGGTCACCGCCACCCGTTTGCCTGGAACATCCGAAATACCGCGAACCGGCGACCCCGGCATCGCCAGCACCATCGTCGTCGACGGCCCCGCCGCCGACCCGTCCGCGATGATCTTGATGTCCGCCGCGTTCTGCGCGGTCGCGGTGAAGAACGGCGTGTAGCTCGAGTAGGCGATGTCGACGTCGCCGGCGACCATCCTGGCCACCGACGCGGGCCCGCTGGCCGCGGTGGAGAACTCCACCTGCAGCCCTTCTGCCTGGAAATAACCGTTCTTGACGGCAAGATGGAACGGAGCCAGATCGATCGTCGGCATCACCGACACGCGAAGTGCGGACAGCTCCGCCGAGTCCAGCGCGTCGCAACCGGATATGCAGCCGATGATTGTGAGAACGGACACGAACGCACGAATGCGCCGACCCATGGGGACCCCCTCCTCTGGGTGCTGGTGGACAAGGCCACCGCTGTCCCACCCTAGAGAGTCCGTACCGGCTGTCACAACGCGAATACGTGTAGTCACGGGACTAACGCGCATATCCCTCGAACGGACGTATCTGCCGGTCAAATGGATGTATCGGCCGCGGAAATGATCGTCACGCTGCAGGTGTTCCGCCGCTGGTTGAAGCCGAACCTTCGGCAAACCTCCCCGATAGGCTTACATCTCGGCATACTTTTCGCTACCTTCTGTGCCCACAGTGAGGTGGAGCGCCACCGATGTAGTGAGGAGGCTGCCCGGATGCCGGGTTGACGGCCACCGCCGTCGACGGGTAGATGGGCAGGTTCGAGGGGAACACCGTGGTCGCTTTGGCCAGCCCAGGTCGGGATGGGTTGACCAAGGTGGCCTTGGGCCGCGATGCTTCTGCCGGGCGTCGTCCGATCGGGCGATTTCCGACACGAGGTGACGCGGATGGGTGCCGCGCGCTGAGACTGCAGGTTGTGAGGACGGAAAGCTATGTGACCTGACGTTTCGGCGACAAAGGACGTGTCCACGTGGGCGCGTTCGGTGTCCTACTCATTGCGGTATTTGTCCGTTCGAGCTGGCCTTCCGGGTACCGGGCTACTGGCTCAAACGCAGGGAGTGTGCTGGGAGTGCCCGACCAGAACGCTGGGGTCGCAGGTAGCTCGGGGAACAGTCGCATGGCGATGGCGCCAGGCGGCGACATGACCGACGGAGGAGCCCGGCCGCCACAGGCGGCCCGCCCCGCAGGTGGCACGTCCGCTCGCGCCGGCTCGCCTTGGCGGGTCCGCAACTGGCGCCTGCGCACCAAGATCCTCGCCGTCCTCATCATCCCGACGCTGACCGCCCTCGTACTCGGTGGCTTGCGCGCCGAAGAGGACCTCAAGAGCGCCGACGAGTTCCGCCAGACCGTCAACCAGGTCGACCTGGCCCGCAACGTCACGGGCGTCGTCCACGAGCTGCAGAAGGAACGCACGCTCGCGGTCGAGAACGTGGCGCGCAACCGGACCAACGACCGTGCCCAGCTCGACCAGCAGATCAACCGGGTCGAGCGCGCACGTGCGGCGTTGTCCGAGGCGGCCAACCTGGTGCGCACCGACGACGAGAGCGCGCGAGCCCGGTACAACCAGGGCCTGCAGCGCCTCGCCGGACTGGACGCGCTGCGCCAGGCGGCCACGAACACCGAGTACCCCGCCCTCGCGGTGAAGGCGGCGTACACCTCGATCATCCAGGCGCTGGTGCAGCTGGGCCGGGAGGTCAACACCGCGGTCACCGACCGGGACCTGCTCCGCCAGGCCACCACGGTGCAGGCGTTGTCCGAGGCCAAGGAGTTCGCCTCGCAGGAGAACGCCGCGCTGCAGATCGCCGCCGTGGTCGACCAGTTCCCGTCCGGGCTGCTGGACGAGACCCGCGCCGCCCAGGCCTCCTTCGGTGCCGCGCAGGCCGGTTTCCGCGCCAACGCCACCCCGGCCGAGCTGCAGTTCTACTCCGACACCGTGTCCGGCCCCGAGGTCGACGACCGGGAGCGGATCAAGTCGACCGCGTTCAACCGCGCCGACGCCAACCAGGCGAGCCTGCAGATCGACCTGCCGCACCTGACCGCCGACGGCAACGCCACGGTGGACAAGCTGCGCAAGGTCGAGGCCGACCTGCTGGGCGCCCTGCGGTCGCGCGCCGACACGCTGGCGGTCGCCAAGACCAACTCCGCGTGGACCAACGCCGGCATCGTGCTCGCCCTGCTGATCCTCGCGCTGATCCTGATGACCCTGGTCACGCGGTCGATCCTGAAGCCGCTGCGGACCCTGCGGACCAACGCGCTGGACGTCGCCTACACCAGGCTGCCGGAGACGGTGCAGCGCATCCTGGCCGACCCGGACCCCGTCGCGGCCTCCAAGCACGCGGTCGAACCCATGCCGGTGTTCACCCGTGAGGAGACCGGTGAGGTCGCGCGGTCCTTCGACGCCGTTCACGAACAGGCCGTCCGAATGGCCGCCGAGCAGGCGCTGTTGCGCGACAACGTCAACTCGATCTTCGTCAACCTGTCCCGCCGCTCGCAGGCCCTGGTGGAACGCCAGCTGAACCTGATCGACCGGCTGGAGCAGGACGAGCAGGACCCCGACCAGCTGGCCAGCCTGTTCGAGCTGGACCACCTGGCCACTCGGATGCGGCGTAACTCCGAAAGCCTGCTGGTGCTCTCGGGCACCGGCCTGTCGCGCCAGCTGACCCGGCCCGTGCCGGCCGCTGACGTCGTCGGTGCCGCCGTCTCCGAGGTCGAGCAGTACGCCCGCATCGACGTGCTGTCCGCGCCCGAGGTGGCCGTGCAGGGCCGCGCGGTCAACGACCTCGTGCACCTGATCGCCGAGCTGCTGGACAACGCGACCTCGTTCTCCGAGCCGGAGAAGAAGGTCACCGTGCGGATGGCCGCGACCCGCAAGAAGGAACTGGCCATCCAGATCACCGACCAGGGTGTGGGCATGTCGGCGGACGAGATCGACGCCGCCAACCGCCGCCTGGCCGACCCGCCCGACATGGACGTGTCGGTGACCCGGCGAATGGGCCTCTACGTGGTCGCGCGCCTGGCGCAGCGGCACAACATCCAGGTCCGGCTGCGGGACAACGAGGACATCGACGGCGGCCTGATCGCCCGGATCATCGTCCCGTCGAACCTGATCCAGTCCTCGCGCGGCGTCCAGCCGACCAACCTGACGCCGACCGGCGGCATCCCGACCATCACGCCGAACGAGATGACCGGCAGCATCACCGGTACCGGTGCGGGCGCGACGACCGGTGGCCAGCGCCCGGTCCCGCCGCGCCCCGCGGGCGGCATCGCCAGCGCGTTCACCGGGAGCCTGCCGCGGCTGCGGCCGGACGGCACGCCGGAGGACTCGGACGTCACCTCGCTGCCGCCGTATACACCAACCGGATACCCGCCGCCCGTGGAGAACACCACAAACGGGATGGCCGATCCGAACGTACGCTGGGCACCGGAGCGCGATCCTGAGCCGCACACCCAGGTGACGCCGCTCGACCAGCCGCAGGCGCACGCGTCCGAGGAGCCCGGTTCCCTCTCGCTGTTCGGTGACCCGTTCGCCGCTGAGAAGGCCGCCAGGGCGGCCCAGGAGCCGCCGCGGCCCGCACCAGCACGCCAGGAGGTCAACCACGACGTCGACGCCCCCACCGAGCGGCTGCCGATCTACGAGGCAGTGCTGTCCCAGTGGTTCGAGGAAGGCGACGGCGACAAGCGCCCGCCGGCCTCGGAGCGGGGCAGACCGTCCGGTGAAGACGTGCCGGCACCGGTTGTGCCGCCTGCCCCGCCGCTTCCCCCGGTCTCGCACTCGCACGCGATCAACGGGACGAACGGCGTGAACGGCCACACCAACGGCAACGGCGACGTGCCGCGCCACGAGGAGCCGCCGGCCCCGCCGGTGGTCCACGAGGAGCCCGCGGCGCCGGTCGCCGAGGAACAGCCGGCGCAGCAGCCGCAGCATCAGTCTGTGCGCGCCTCTGCCTCGCTGTCGGCCTGGCAGTCGCCGGGTGACGAGGGCTGGCAGGCCGCGCAGAACCTGGGCAAGGCCGCCCCCGAGGTGATCACCTCGGCCGGTCTGCCCAAGCGGGTGCCGAAGGCGCAGCTGATCCCCGGGTCGGCGCCGTCCCGGCCGGGCGCCGGCGGACCGGCGACACAGCGCACACCCGCGCTGCCACCGCGCTCGGCTGACGCGGTGCGTGGCCGGATGTCGAGCTTCCAGCAGGGCATCCGGCGGGGCCGCCACTCGATGGTGGAGGCTTACGCTGGTGACCAGGATTCAGTCGAGAGCCGTCAAGACGAGGAGCAGGAGTGACGACCGCGACGACAAACCAGCCAGGTAGTTTTGGCTGGCTCATCACCGATTTCGTTCGGCAGGTGCCCGGAGTCGCACACGCGGTGGTGGTCTCGGCAGACGGTCTGCTGCTGGCTGGCTCGCAGGGCCTCCCACGCGACCGGGCCGAGCAGCTCTCCGCGGTGGCGTCCGGGTTGGTGAGCCTGACCCAGGGCGCCGCACGGTGCTTCGAGGCCGGCGGGGTGAACCAGACCGTCGTCGAGATGGACCGGGGATATCTCTTCCTCATGTCAATCTCGGACGGATCTTGTCTCGCCGTTCTTGCCGCGCCCAACTGCGACATAGGCTTGGTCGCCTACGAGATGACGCTTCTGGTCGAGCGGGTCGGCCAGCAGATGACGCCCGAACTGCGGGCGCAGCTGCAAGGCGCGCAGCGAAGATAAGCGGGTTTGACGGGGTGAGAGCAGATGGCTAGAGGTCACCGAGCCTCGGGTGGCCGGTTCGGCGCGGACTTTTCCTATCGGGATTGGGCGCAGACCGGGTTCCGCTTCGAAGAGCCGGACGCGGGTGGCCCCGAGGATGAGGACGCCCCGGACGAGGCGTCCTATCACGAGCCCGATGAGGCGCTGGAGGAGCAAGACCAACGGCTGCCAAGCCGGCCGGAGCGGAGGCAAGAGCAAATGCCGGAGCGAGGTTGGGAGGACCTGCCCGAGCACGGACTAGGGGATCCACCGAACCGGATCGACCTGGACGGTTACCGAGCACGACTGTTCGGTGGCCCCGGGGCGAGCCTCTACGGGGATCCCGGGGTGCCCAGGCAGAACGACTGGAACTCCGACCAGCTCCCGGCCGTTCCGGCCGTCACGGAGTGGGAGGACCCGGTTCGCGCCGAACCGGTCGCCGAGACCGGTTCCTTAGTCCGCCCGTACACCAAGACGGGCGGACGGACCAGATCCGACTATGACCTGGCCATCGAGGCCTTGGTGTCCACCAGCGACCGCGGCCGCATGCCGGAGGCCGCCGTGCTCCCCGAGCACCGGTCCATCTGCGGTCTGTGCCTGGACACGCGTTCGGTCGCCGAGGTGGCCGCGCACCTGAGACTTCCACTCGGGGTGGCGCGGGTGCTGATCGGCGATATGGCGGGCATGGGGCTCGTGCTGATCCACCAGAGCGGCATGGTCGTGGGCGACCGGCCGTCGATCGAGTTCATGGAAAGGGTGCTCAGTGGGCTCCGCAGGCTCTAGTCCTCACTCCCCGCGGGCCGTGGCGCGTCAGGCGACGACGTCCGCGAAGATCGTCGTCGCCGGAGGCTTCGGCGTCGGCAAGACCACGTTCGTCGGAGCGGTCTCGGAAATCGTCCCGTTGACGACCGAGGCCGTGATGACCGAGGCGAGTCAGGACGTCGACGATCTTTCGGCCACGCCCAACAAGACCACGACCACGGTCGCGATGGACTTCGGCCGTGTCTCCCTGGACTCGGACCTGATCCTGTACCTGTTCGGCACCCCCGGCCAGCACCGGTTCTGGTTCATGTGGGACGACCTGGTCCGTGGCGCCATCGGCGCGATCGTCCTGGTCGACACCCGGCGGCTGGCCGACGCGTTCGCGGCGATCGACTTCTTCGAGGACCGCCAGCTGCCGTACATCGTGGCGATCAACTGCTTCGAGCGCGTGCTGCACCACCGCGTCGAGGACGTCCGCGACGCGCTGACCATCGAGCCCTCCGTGCCGGTGGTGACCTGCGACGCGCGGGACCGTGAGTCCACCAAGGAAAGCCTGATCACCCTGGTGGAGCACGCCATGCACCAGCGGATGTCCGCCCGGGCGGTATGAGACCCCTCGTGCGTGCTTGTGGTCACACAAGTACGCACGAGGAAAACCGCGTTCGCGGTTCAACCACTAGCGCAGGGCTTTTCCTTGGGCGAGCCCGGCGTGAGCGCTCGGTACCCGGGTCGCCGGGTCGAGCACATTCGTTGTCATCGCTGCCAATGACGCCTCGTCCGGTGTGACGACCCGTGCGTGCGGAATGCGCAGTGCGTCCGGAATCGGTGCTATGACAAGGATTTCGTCGTAGTCCTGGACGAGGTCGGCGTTGGTGGTCGTGCGGACCCCGCCGTCCATGTAGCGCTTCCCGTCGATCGTGACCGGTGGGAAAACCCCTGGCACCGCGCAACTCGCGCACACCGCCGACAGCAGGTCCACTCCGGACTCCTTGTCGAAGACCCGGGTCTCGCCGGTGGTCACCTCGACCGCGACCACGCCGATCTTCTGCTCCGGCCACTCGTGCGACGGCAGGCCCGCGCCGATCACCTGTTTCCACTGGTGCTCGGGCATCGTCTCGGTGGCGACCGCCATCTCGCCGAGCTTGCGGCGGGCCTCGTCCGGCGGGAACGACTGCATGGTCGTGAACAACGCGATGATCTTGTCCAGTGATGGAGCGGGTGCCGTGGCCGGCGCCGGGGTGGTCTGCCGCTCGACCGCCTCCTCAAGGGACACTCCGCTGGTCAGCGCCGCGGCGACGGCCGACCCGGCGGACGTGCCGATGATGATGTCGACGTCGAGCGCGGACGGCCCGAGACCGTAGAGAATCCCGGTCTCCCACGCGATTCCAGCGATCCCGCCACCACCGAGTACCAATGCGCGCACCGGAGTCCTCCTGACCGCTCGACAGTGCGGCCCAGTCTACTGACGGATCATGAAAAGGCCCGGTGATCGCGCCGGCCCGGTGAACGTCCAGTAAATG
>CBIMJO010000022.1:0-19484 GCA_966244135.1 uncultured Actinocrispum sp.
TGGCGTGCAGCTCGGCCCGAACGGCGCGCTGGACAGCTGCGCGTCCGGCGGCTTCTTCGGCCGGGACGTCATCATCGGCAACACCACTGGCAAGTCCTCCGTCGATGACACCATCATCAACGGCCAGCTCCAGCTGAACGGCAACAACCCCGCCACCGCCGTCGCCGCCAACAACCGCATCCGCGGCGGCGTCGTCGGCCAGACCGGAGCCGCGGCGGCCGCATCGAAGGCCGCCCGCACGCAGGCCGCCGCTCCCCGGGTGAACACCGGCGACCAGCGGTCCGCCGACCGCCGCGCCGCCGCCACCCAGGCGGCGATCGAAGCGGGCCAGGCGTTCTGAAGTAGCTGAACCGAAATATCAGGGCTGAGGGGCTTTCTCCCGCACGCGATCGCGGGAGAGAGCCCCTCACTTGTTTCTCGGGTAACGTCACTGCGGTGACCCACGGATTCACGCTGGTGATGGTGCCGCCGCATCAGGACGACACGTCGGCCTGGCCGCAACGGCTCGAGGAAACCGTGCCCGGCCTGAGGGTTCTGCGGCCCGGAACGACTGGCGAGGCCGCGGCTGCACTGGCCGAAGCGGATGCCGCGTACGGCACCCTCCCAGCCGACCTGCTCAAGCACACGACCAAGCTGCGCTGGCTCCAGGCGCCACAGGCAGGGCCGCCGCCCGGGTTCTACCACCCGGATCTCATCGCGCATCCGGTTCAGGTGACGAACATGCGCGACACGTACACGGATCACGTGGCCACGCACACGATGGCGCTGGTGCTGAGCCTGGCGCGCGGGATCCCGATGTACGTGCGGGCACAGGAACAATCCAGGTGGGCGCCGGACTGGGATCCCGGGTCGGTGCTGGCATTGGCGGAGATCCGGGCGCTGGTGGTGGGGGTCGGCGCGATCGGGGCTGAGGTGGGGAGGATGCTGGCGGCGTTCGGGACGGAGGTCGTGGGCATCGACGCCCGGCGGACCGACGCACCCGAAGGATTCACAACCGTGCGGCCACCGGACACAATGGACGATGAGATCCCGCTGGCCGACTTGGTGATCCTGGCCATCCCGCACACTCCGGAGACCGAAGGCCTGATCAACCCACAGCGGCTCAAGCTGTTCCGCAAGAGCGCCTACCTGATCAACATCGGCCGAGGCCCGCTGGTCCAGCTCGACGCGCTCAACCAGGCGCTGGAAGCGGGCGAACTCGCGGGAGCGGCGCTCGACGTGTTCGAGACCGAGCCGCTGCCGGAGCAACACCCGTTGTGGCAACGGAAAGACGTGCTGATCACGCCACACGTCGCCGGAGCCGGGCCGCACAGCGAGGAACGCCGGTTCGCGGTGATCCTGGAGAACGCCAAGCGGTTCGCCGCCGGACAGCTGCTGATCAACGTGGTGGACAAGGCCCGCTGGTTCTAGCGGCCGAACCGCTGACGGTAGGCCGAAGGCGTCACCCCGGTGTGCCGGCGGAACTGGGCGCGCAGGTTCGCGGTCGTGCCCAGTCCGCTGGCCCCGGCGACGCGGTCCAGCTGCAGCTCCCCGCGCTCGATCAACCG
This sequence comes from uncultured Actinocrispum sp., assembly GCA_966244135.1. Classification (GTDB taxonomy): domain Bacteria; phylum Actinomycetota; class Actinomycetes; order Mycobacteriales; family Pseudonocardiaceae; genus Kibdelosporangium. The sequence continues at coordinate 1,548 of CBIMJO010000022.1, forward strand.
GCACGCCAGCGTGACCCGCTCCAAAGTCAGCCACGCCAACGGAGTCGTGCCCAGCTCGGCCTGGAACCGCCGGTGCAACGTCGCCGGGCTCGCCGCCGCCCGCGACGCGAGATCCGCGATGGTCAACGGCCGATCCAGCCGCTCCCGCGCCCAAGCCAGCACCGGAGCCAGCGAAGTGTCCGCCACCGCGGGGATCGGCCGCTCGACGAACTGCCGCTGCCCGCCATCCCGGTGCCCGCTGAACACCAGCCGGCGGCTGACCGCGTTCGCGATCTCCGCGCCGTGATCCAGCCGGATCAGATGCAACCCCAGGTCCAGCGCGGCCGCGCTTCCAGCTGCCGTCAACACGTTCCCACTGTCCACGAACAACACATCTGGTTCGAGGATCACCGAGGGATACCGCGAGACAAAGGAATCAGCCCACCGCCAGTGTGTGGTCGCCCGCTTCCCGTCCAGCACACCGGCATCGGCCAAAGTGAAGGCGCCCGTACAGAAACTCACCAGCCGGGCACCCCGTTCGGCCGCCCGCGCGATCGCCGCGAGCACTTCCGGAGACGCTGTGTTCAACGGGTCCGGCCGGTTGGGCACGATCAGGGTGTCGGCGGCGTCCACGGCTTCCAGGCCACCGACCCCGGACAACGTGAACATCCCCAGGTGCATCGACACCGAGGGCCGGGCCGCGCACAGCGTGAACGAGTACCACGGCCGGTCCAGCTCTGGCCGGCGCAGCCCGAACAGCTCGGTCGCCACGCCCAGCTCGAACGGGTTCGAGCCCTCGTCCACCAGCACGGCGACCCGGTGCGAGGATTCTTGCGACATGTGCGATTCCTAGCACTCACGCTCGCCCGGCGCCAGCCCCGACGATGACCTCATGACTTCTCAGCCCCTGGACCTGCGGTCCGTGCTCGACACCTTCACCGAACCATGGAGCCCGCGGATCGTGGCCCTGGTCAACGACTACGACATCCGGCTGGCCAGGTTCGCGGGCGAACACGTGTGGCACAAGCACGAGAACACCGACGAGTTCTTCCTCGTCCTCGACGGCGAGATCGACATCGCCCTGCGCGAGCCCGACGGCGAACGGGTCGTCACGCTGCCCCAGAGGTCGATCTTCGTGGTGCCCCGCAACACCTTCCACAGACCGTCCGCGAAGGAGGGTGCCGTTGTGCTGCTCGTCGAGCCGACCGGAACCCTGTCAGTCGGCGACGAACACGACGAGGTCCCCGACCACGTCGAGGTCACCACCGGCCACCGGGTCTAGGGTCCAATTCGGACAGGAAGGCTGCTGAGTCCCCGTGAGAGCGTGCTTCGCTTCCACACCAACGACTCCGGCGCCCAGGCGGGAGTGAGCACCGGGAACCGCGCCAGCAGCCGGCCGAAGGCGACCTCGCCCTCCAGCCGGGCGAGCGGGGCGCCGAGGCAGTGGTGGATCCCATACCCGAAGGCCAGATGCGGATCGCCCGACCGGCAGATGTCCAGCCGGTCGGGGTCGTCGTACCGGTCCGCGTCGCGATTGGCCGACAGCAAGGAGATCATCACGATCTGGTTCGCCGGGATCTCCACGTCGCCGACCTGCACGGGCTCGGTGGTGAACCGCAGGGTGGCCATGTGGATCGGCGCCTCGAACCGCAGGAACTCCTCCACCGCGGCGGGCAGCAGCGACGGATCGGCCCGCAGCGCCGCCTGCTGCTCCGGGTTGTCCAGCAGTCCCTTGACACCGGTGCCGAGCAGGTTCGCGGTCGTCTCGAACCCGGCCACCAGCAACAGGAACGCCATGTTCAGCAGTTCCCGCTCGGACAGCTGATCGCCCCCGTCGGAGACCTGGATCAGGTCGGACACCAGGTCCTCGCGGGGGCGCTCGCGCTTGGCCCGGACCATGCCGGCCAGGTAGGCGCCCATCTTGTCGCTGGCCTCGGCGATCTCCTCGACCGTGCCCTCACCGGCGAGGCGGTGCGACCACCCCTGGAACTCGAGCCGGTCCTCCTCGGGCACACCGAGCAGCTCGCAGATCACCGCGATCGGGATGGGCAGCGCGAACGACTCGATCATGTCCACCGTGCCGGACATGCCGTCCAGCAACCGGTCCACGATCCGTTCGATCCGGGGCCTTAGCTGGGCCACGGTCCGCGGGGTGAACGCCTTGTTCACCAAGCGGCGCAACCGGGTGTGGTCCGGCGGGTCGCTGTGCAGCATGTGCGTGGCCAGCGGCGAGCTGTGCGCGCCCTCCGAGCCGGGCGGGAACAGCGGCAGTCCCTTGGTGACGTCCTTGCTCAGCCGCCGGTCGTTCAGCAGCGCCTTCGCGTCGGCGTACCGGGTGACCAGCCACGCGTCCAGCCCACCGTGGAACCGCGCCGGGCACACCGGGCCCTCCTGCCGGAGCCACTCGTAGCTGGTGTGCGGGTCAGCGACAAACCGTCCGTTCACCCGGAAGCTCATACCCCCAACGTAACGTGCTTCGCCTGTCGCGCGCGGTAATATGGCGAGGGGGTGCCGCACATGGCCACTGCACGCGACTTGATCCAACCGTGCGACCACATCCTGGTGGGCTTCGAAGGCGTGCTGTGCGCGCCCGAGTTCTCCGCGCAGGCGGCCGCCGACCGGTTGAAGATCCTGATCGGCTACGACATCCCGGGCAAGATCGCGGCGAGCGCGGATCCGTTCGAGGTGCTGCGGTTCGCGGCGACCTGCGGCGAGGCGACGGCTTTCGCCGTGGAACGCCAGCTCTGCCGGCTGGAAACGCAGGCCGTGACAAGCGCCCCGGCGATCCCGGGCGCGGTCCGCGCGATGGAACGGCTCGCCGCGGCCGGAAACACGCTCACGGTGGTCAGCAGGTTCGGCACGGACGTCGTGCGGTCGTTCTTCGTCCTGCACGAGCTGGGGTCCACGATCCGCCGGATCGCCGCCCGGGCGGGCGCCACCACTCCGCTGCCGCCCGATCCGCATCTCATGCTCGAGACGGTGAAGTCACTGGGCACCAGCCCCGAGCGGTGCCTCATGATCGCCGGGACCAAGGCCGGCGCGAAGGCGGCCCGGACGGCCGAGTTGTGTAACAGAACTTCTGTGACACAACCCGTACATGTCACGCACGCGATCGGGACACTCGTGGGGCACGATGACGAGCGGAGTTCTGTCCGCGGTGCGATTGTTGAGGTCATGTCCCGGGTTCTGCTGATCGAAGACGACGAGGCCGTGCGCGACGGCCTGCAGCTGGCGCTGACCAGGCAAGGCCACACCGTGCACGCCGCCGGGACCGGTGAGCAGGGGCTCGGCCGGCTGCCGGAGGCCGACGTGGTCGTGCTCGACCTGATGCTGCCCGGGATGGACGGGTTCGAGGTGTGCCGCCGCATCCGCGCCGCCGGTGACCTGCCGATCATCATGCTCACCGCGAGGGACGACGACATGGACGTGGTCGCCGGGCTGGAGGCGGGCGCCGACGACTACGTGGTCAAACCCGTGCGTGCCCGCGTTCTCGAGGCCCGCATCCGCGCGGTTCTGCGCCGAGGCGGCGCCAGCGGCGACGCCCGGCAGCCCGAGGGCGACGAGTACGGCGCCCTGACCATCGACCGCGAGGGCCTGGTGGTCAGCAAGAACGGCCGGGCGATCGGCCTCACCCCCACCGAGCTGCGGCTGCTGCTGGAGCTGTCCAGCTCACCCGGCCGCGTGCTCAGCCGCCAGCAGTTGCTGGAAGCCGTGTGGGAGCACGGGTATCTGGGCGACTCGCGGCTGGTCGACGCGTGCGTGCAACGACTGCGGGCCAAGATCGAGGACGATCCTGCCAGCCCGCTGTACATCCAGACCGTACGCGGTTTCGGTTACCGGTTCGGGCCGCTGTGAGGAGCCTGCGCACCCGCCTGCTGCTCGCGTTCGCCCTGCTCACCACGGTCACCGCGGCCGCCGTCGCCGGCGGGATGTATGTCAACGCGCGCGACGTGATCGTGCAGCAGTCGCAGGACGCGGCGGTGCGCACGATGACCGACCGGGTCGCCGCCATGCCGATGCAGTTGCCGCCCAACGGGGACCAGATCGTCGGTGTCCTGTCCGACCGCGACACCGCGGCCAAGATCGTCTACAACGGACAGTCGTACGGCGCCGACAACGTCCAGGTGTCGCCGGAGCTGCAGGCCGAGGTGCGCACGGGAACCGTTGGCTGGCAACGGATCTCGGCCGCCGGGTCGATCTGGCTGGTGGTCGGGATGGCGCCGGTCGACAAGAGCACCAACAAGCCGTACGGCGTCGAGATGTACACCATGCGGTCACTGAGCACAGAGGACGGACGCGTCAGCCAGCTGGCCGCGATCGCCTGGGGGCTCGGCGCGGCGTCCCTTGTGCTGGCGATGACCCTGGCCCTGCTGGCGGCGCGCGGGGTGCTGCGGCCGGTGCGGGACCTCGACATGGCCGCGCACCGGCTGGGCCTGGGCGACCTGACCACGCGCGTCCAGGTCCGCGGCACCGACGAGCTCGCTGGGGTGGCCCGCACGTTCAACGTCACCGCCTCGGCGCTGGAACATCAGGTCGGCGAGCTGCGCCGGTTCGTCGCGGACGTGTCGCACGAGCTGCGCACTCCGCTCGCCGCGATGACCGCGGTGGCCGACATCCTCGACGAGGAGGCGCCGAACCTGCCCGGGGACGCCGGCCAGGCCGCGCGCCTGGTCAGCCAGGAGACCCGCAACCTGACCCGGCTGGTCGACGACCTGATGGAGATCAGCCGGTTCGACTCCGGCACCGCCGGGCTCGCGCTGGACGCGGTCGACCTGGCCGCCGCGATCACCGCGACCCTGCACACCCGCGGCTGGCTGGACATGGTGGAGACCCGGCTGCCGAAGATCGTCGCACCGGTGGACCGGCGCCGGCTGGACGTCATCGTCGCGAACCTGGTCGGCAACGCGTTGCGGCACGGCGCTCCGCCGGTGTCCGTGACGCTGGAGGCGTTCCCCGGCTGGGTCGTGATCATCGTCGGCGACCACGGGAAGGGCCTGCCCGCCGAGGTCCTGCCGCACGTGTTCGACCGGTTCTACAAGGCCGACACCGCGCGCAGCCGGTCCGAGGGCAGCGGGCTGGGCCTGGCCATCGCCTGGGAGAACGCGCGTCTGCACCATGGCACGCTCGCCGCGGCCAACCGCCCGGACGGCGGCGCGGTGTTCACCCTCCGGCTGCCTTCGGGGGCGGGCTCATGAGATACCTGGCGATGCTGGTCGTGGTGCTGGCCGCGGCCTGTGGGATCCAGCCCAGCGGCGTCATTCCCGGCGTTCAGGCGCCCCGGGTCTCCCTGGCCCCGGTACGGCTTTTCTTCGTGGCCAACGGAAAGCTCACCGCCGAGGATCGCCCCACGGATCGCCCGCTGTCGTTGCGCGACACGCTGGCGCTGCTGGCCGCCGGCCCGACCGAGCCCGGCCTGACCACCGAGGTCCCGGCGGACATCGGCCCGTCCGCCGAGTCCGGCAACGAGATCACGGTGTCCGCCGACGTGACCAAACTGTCCACAGTGGCCCGTTACCAGATCGGCTGCACGCTCGGCGGGGTCACCCTGACCGGCGGCGGACAGCGAGTCGGCCCGCTGGAATGTCGGCTAGGTTGACATCATGACGGACAAGGACAAGGACAAGGAGCAGGAGCCCCCGGTCATCGAGGGCGAGATCGTCCAGGCCACGCCGGAGCCGTACGTGCCGCCGGTCGTGCCGGACCCGGACTACACCGAGGGCGGCGTGCCCACGTTCGACTTCGTCCGCGACCGGATCGAGGGCCGGTTCGCCACCTCGGTCGGTGCGCAGGAGCTGGCCGGCGAGACGCCGCAGGGCAGGTCGATCGACGAGCAGATGGCCGAGCGGGAGCAGGCGGGCAAGGACAAGCTCGAGGAAATCCGACGGGCCATGCGCGGAGAGTGAACGGCACGGTCACGGCACGTCTGTGTCACGCCAGTGTGGCATGGGCGAGGACAGTGGGATCGTGGGTTTCCGCGAGCAGCAGGGGGCGTGCTGGCAGCTGAGGCTGGTCGGCAAGGTCGAGATGGCCCGGATGGGCGCGACGTGGGAGACCAGCCCGGTCGGCAGCCGCAAGGCGCTGACCCTGATGGCGTTGCTGGGCGCACACGGTGATCAACGGGTCACCTTGACGGAGATCGTGGACGCGCTCTGGCAGGGCGCGCCACCCAAGGAACCGGCCGCGAACGTGGCCACATTGGTCAGCCGGCTGCGGGCCAGGTTCGGCCTGGAGACCATCATCGGCCGGCGCACTGGTTACCGGCTGGGCGGCAGCGTGCAGGTGGATCTGCACCAGGCCGCGGTGCTGGTGACCAAGGCGGAGCGGGCGCTGCGCAGCGCCCAGCCCGCGCACTGCCTGCTGGTCGCCGAGCAGGCGATCAAGCTGCTGGTGCCGGGGCAGGTGCTGACCGAGTACCCGGCGTCCCCGTGGGCGATGGATGCCCGTGCGCTGCAGGACAAGCTGCTGCGCCGGGCCCGGCACGTGGCCGTCGAGAGCGCGCTGCGGACGGGTGCGCCCCGCCTGGCGCGGGCGTTGGCGGACACCACTTCCGCCGCGCACCAGGCGTTGCGGGCCTGCTAGTTGCCCGCCATGCCGATGTCGTAGTACTTGTTCTTCTTGTCGTAGACCGGGAAGAGCACGTGGTTGGTGTACTTCGGGTCGTCGCCGATCTCGTCACGGGTGCCCGTGATGATCTCCGCGGCGGCCTGCACCGCCTTGCCACCCGCGCCGTCGGCGAACCCGAGCAGGCGGTGGCCCTCGTGCATCATGTCGTAGGGGCCGACGATCGCGCCGTTCTTGAGCACGGTCGTGTACTTCGGGTTCGACGCGGCCAGCCGGCCCCACACGCCCGCGATCTCCACGAGGTCGCCGTTGGTCTTCTCGAAGCTCTTGGGATGCGTGCCCCACCCGAACGCCGGTGACCAGTGCGCCAGGTGCGCGGCGAGCGCGATCGAGGACTCCGGCCAGTCGTAGGCGTACTCCGGGATGTGCGCGGCGTGCTTCTCCATCGCGGCCCACTGGGCGTCCAGCGCGTGCTGCTGGTGTTCCGGATCGCGGCCCAGGGTCACGAACACGCCGAGCAGCTTCTTGTCGAACTGCATGAGCCGCAACGCGTTGTCGTCGGTCTCGATCATCCCGGTGTCGGTGTTCACCACACGCCAGCTGTGCCGTCCACAGTCGATTCCCGCGCGCAGGAGCACCGCCCTGGCTTCGGGGTCCTGCTCGAACATGATCATGAGGACCTCGTTCATCGAGCCGCTCTTGCCGCTGAACCCCTTGCCCCAGGTGAGGATCTGGTCGTCGTAGGTGTTGATCGAGTCGACGGTGCCCTCGTGGCCGAGCTCCTTGTACGCGACCTTCCGCGCCTTGGCGGCCGGGTCGCTCGAGTCGCCCTGCAGCTGGGTCGGGGTGAGCTTCTCGTTGGCGCCGCTGTCGCCCAGCACCATGCCCTTGTTGCCGTGGTACGTGGTCTTCTTGATCGCGTACTCGGGCAGGGTCTCCCGGTTGGCCTTGATCTGGTCGACCAGGGTCTTCTGTTCGGCGGTGAGCTCGGGGACGTCGATCTCCGGGATGTTGACCTGGTCCTCGCCCTTGGTCAGGGTGATCTTGGTCTTCTTGTCCCGCTTGGCCACGGGCAGGGCGGTCGGCCAGTTCTCCAGCCCGCCCAGCTCCGGCGGTGCGGCGGCCGCCTTCGGGCTCGCAGGCGCGGCACCACCGCCGGCGGAGCCGGCATCGGCGTGCGGTTTGCCCGCCTGCTGCTGCGGCTTGGGCTGGTGTTTCCGCAACGCCGCGAACGTCCGTCCACCCGGGTCGACGCGGCCATCGGCCTTGGGCCACCCCATGACCTCGCGCTGGAACTTGGTGATGGCGGCCCCCACATCCAGATCGGCCATCCCCACACCCATCAGCAACCGCTCGACGATCACCACATCCCCAGGCTGGTTCTCCCCCTCAACCCCCACGGACCCACGCAGCTCCTGCCCGAAAATCCCATGCGTCACCTCGGAAACGGCCCCCATGGCCGAATCCCACACATCCCCCAGCCCCCACAACCGAACGAGCATCGAGGGCTCGGCCGCCGCCTTGGCCACAGCCTGGTTGCCCGCGGCAAGGAACGAAGGCCCCTCCGCCCCACTGCGCACAACCCGCCCACCTCCCTCAGCATCCACACCAGCACCATCAACCCGCTCAACCCACCGATCAAACTGCCCCATACCACAACCCTCACAACCAACCCACCCCCACACAATGCCCAAAAGGGCAACACCCCATCCCCACGCCTGCAATGTTCCGAAGGGACAAACCCATGGGTCAAGGCCGCGAGGGTTGGGCTTCGCGGTCATGCGGCGGCAGGCAGAGGTGTTCGAGGTGGTAGCGGTCTTCGGAAGGAGTTGGTTCGCGGGCGCTGCAACGGATCGATGTACATCGGCGGGACGAACTCGGGGCGCCTGCCGACCACTCGGACCGTCCACTGGCTGTTGTGGATCAGACGGTGATGGTGCGGGCAGAGCAGCACGAGGTTGTCGATCCGAGTCTCGCCCTGATCAACCCAGTGCCGGACATGGTGGGCGTCGCAGACACTCGCGGGCTTCGCACAGCCGGGAAACGCGCAGCCCTTGTCCCGCAGCACCAGGCCCCGGCGGATATGCGCCGGTGTGGAGTACGCGCCTACCGCGACGTCCAGCGGTTCGGACTCACTACCCAGCACCGCGGGGAACAGATGGCAGTCACATGCGATCCGACGAGCCTCGCGGGCGGTCATGTAGACGTCGTCGCCGACCAGGATGCGGTCATCGAGATTCCGCATCAGGTCCTCGAAGGAGATGGTGAATGCGACCTCGGTACGCAGCCCGTTCTTCAACGGCGTATCCGGGCAGTTGGCCGCACGTTTGAGGATCCGCTCAGCGAAGGCGTCACCGAGGCGCTCGCTGAAGGTACGGGTGTCCTCAAGATCGCCAGGACGAGGCCTCTCACACTCCTGGATCATCGCGCGAAGCGGCCCAGCATTCTCCGCAGCGACCACCGCGGACAGCTCCATGCTGCCATCACGGCGATCCCGATACCTGAAGACCTGAGTCCGACGCTCAGGCCCAGGATCCTGCGGCGGTGAACCGTCAGGATCGACCATGCCCCGGACACGCAAGCCGAACCGGGCCAGGGCATTGGCATCGTCTTCGGCGGCCTGCTCCAGCATCACCGACTCGGCCAGCACCCGCTTCTCCGGCTCCAGATCCGGCAAGTCCTTGAGGGTCTTGCGGATCACGTCCACAGCCGCGGGACTGATGGCGCCCGCGGCCAACGCCGCGGAGGTCTGTGGGAGCGGGGCTTCAGTCACCGCCCCAGTGGGCGTGGTACCCGGAAACAGGTCAGCGGCCTGAGCAAGAAGGTGAAGGGCATCCCTCCGCGGAATGCGCAGCGCATGGACCAGCAACGCGGCGGTACTGGAATAGCCCAGGTTCGTACCGGTCCCACGATTGTCCATGTGCGACACAACTTCCACCAGCCGCGCATGCAACTGCCAGATCTGAGCCGCGACCCCCTGAGCCAGCGACACCATCTCGGTATCGCTGGACCGCCAGAGGCTCCCGCTACTTTCCACACCCCCATACTACCGCCAAGAGCCCAAGATTTCGTTGCCATAAAAGGATTTCACCCATCCCAGCGACTCGCCGCAGGTCACCCCACGCGCAAGCGACACACACCCCGCCCTCGGTGTTCTGTCCCTCCGGCAGGCCATACGGAAGGGACAGGACACGCCATCCAACCCACCACAAAGGATCCGAAGGATCCCTTGCCCCTCTTGGCGGCCTGCCCGTCCGGCGAGGACATCCCTTAGACCCAGCCGACCTCACGCGTGACCGCGCGCCCAACGAGGACACCAAACCGCAGAGAACTAACGCTCCACCCGCCACTGCCGCCCAGGAGCACAACGACACACCAATCCAGTACTGATAGCCCCGCGAAGCTCATCCCCCAGAACGGGATCAGCCTCAGCGATAACATCGAGAGCCCGCTTCAAAGCCTTCCGCACGGCGGTCCGAGCCCGCTCAGGAGAATCGGGAAACCCCCGAATCCGCCCACCCAGCCCGACCGCGCCCGCCAGCTCGGATGTCAAAGCCTCCCGCTCCAACCTCAACCGCTCTGCCCGAGCCAGGTCCATGTCGCTGTCCGCGACATCGATCTCCGCGTCGATGGTCCGCAACCGCCGCCGGTAAGCGTCCACAGCGGACTCATCAATCAACTCATGCCGGGTGTCAACCACACCCGCCGCAGCCAGGTCGAGCGCCGGAACGTCCTGCCAGGCATGCTCAAGCAGCACGCTGAGATACCGGATCCCCACCAGATCAGGCAAAGTCGTCACGGCTTCGCCCATCACGATCGACCACCCGGAAGGTGTCCGCCGCAACACCGCTGGGATGTCAGGCGGTCCAGCCAAAGCAAGCCAGGCCTCCGCCCGCTCGGGCATGTCCATCGACCGAGCCTCACTGGCCGCCTCGGTCAGAAGAGCACGAGCCGCGGGAAGATCACCCGGCTGCCCCCGCGCGATAAGAGCCTCCGCCAGCTGCGCCCGGCTCAAGGCAGCCGCCGGACGATGCCCGATACGGACATTGTCCAACACCCCTTGCTCCAAATAGGACACAGCGGCGTCGAGATCGCCGTCCATCATCGCCGCCACACCAAGAGCCCGGGAAGTCGCCCCAATACAGGAAACCGCGAGCGAAGGCATCACCGGCAACGAGGCGAACGGCCGGATCAGGTCCGCGGCCTGCTTCACCAGCTCCGCGTCATCCAGCAACACCCCGGCGTCCACAAGCGCGACCATCGCCGCGAGCCACGTGCTCGACCGCGGCAACTGAGCCAACCCGATGTCCAGCAACGGAGCCAAAGCGGCCCGGGCCTCGGTCGGCCGCCCACCCCGGGCCAGCAACATCACCGCACTGGCCCGGAACCCGTACTCCGGCACCGCGAGACTCGCCGAAGCCATGGTCGCCGCAACGAGTTCCGCCAGCTCGGCATCCCGCCCCTGCAACCACCGGATCGCCATCAACTGGGCGCCGTAGTACCCCGTCGCATCGGCGTCCCCCACCTTGATCCCGAGCTGCAAACACGGCCCCGCGGCCTCCTCAGCCGCCGCCAGCCGCCCGGCCCGGATCAACCGCATGACGTCCATCGCCGCCACGATGTACCCGATGCTCGCCACGCCCAAAGCCGCCGACCGCTGCCGCAACTCGTTCAACGACCGCTCCGCCAAGGGATCTCCGACCAGATACCGATCGGCGGTCAGCCACAACAGCCCGAACAAGGACAAGATCGCGTCACCAGCGGCGGAAGCCGCCTCGATCTGCTCCTGCGCGAGCGCCATCCGCGCCTGGGCGTGCTCGGGAGCCAGCAAAGCGTGATGCGCCAACGAAAGCGCGTCCGCCAGCGCCCAGTCATCACCCGCCTGACGAGTCTCCTCCAGGGCGTCGAGCACCGCCTGCTCGGGAGCACCCTCGTAAACAGCCTCAGCGGCGAGCCGGACCTTCAACCGGCACCGCAACGACTCCTCCTCCGGCGGCAACGCCCGCAAAGCGGCCCGCTGCTGCGCCAGAACCCGTTGCCGCACAGTGGCATTGCGGTGCTCATGCACCCACACCCCGCCCAGCCCCAGCACCGCACGCGCCAGCAGAACCGGCTCACCGACCCGCGAAGCGGCCTCAGCGGCAACCTCGAACCCGGCCCGCGCGTCGATCAGCCGTCCACAAGCGAGCACCGCATCAGCCCGCTCGATCAGCAACTCCGCGGAAGCCCCCATCCGCGATGCCAAGGCCACCGCGCGGTCGAGCAACTCCGCCGCCTGCTCGTAGGCATACCCACGCTGCAACGAGACGGCCGCCGTCCGGCACGCGGCGATCGCGATCTCGGTGTCCGCCGCCGACCGGGGCGCCGCGGCCAGGGCGTGGTGAGCGACCCTTTCAGGCGGCCCCGACAACATCGCGGCGGCGCCGGCGTGCGCGTTCAGCTGCTCGGTGTGGTCCAGCAAAGCCAAAGCGGCCTCACGAACCAGGTCGTGGAACCGCCACCCGGTGTCCGTGAGATCGACCAGCCCCGTCCCAGAGGCGACCGTCAAAGCCTCCACCACAACCTCGGGCGACTCCCCGACCAGGGCGCCGACCTCGGTCGTCGTGCCGTCCACACCCAGCAACGCGGCGAAAGCCATGATCCGCCGCATCCCGGGCTCCAACCGCCCGAGCGCGGCGGCGATGGCATGCCCGGCGGTCACATCCCCGGATCCGGTCCACCCCAGGCCGACGGCTTGCGTCAAGTACAGCGGGCTGCCGCCGGTGACCCGTAACAGCACCATCGCGGCGGTGTCGCTGACGTCTTGCATGCCGTGCGCGGTAAGCAAAGCGGTGGCATCCGCTAGACCGAATGGCCGCAGCACCACGGTTGTCGCGTCCCGCTGGATCTCGGCGATCAACGAGTCCGGGGACGAGTCCGGGCGGGTGGCCAGGACCAGCACGAGCGGGAGGCGGTCGAGGGTCTGCACGAGGAAGCGGGTCAGCAGCAGGGTGCTCGCGTCCGCGTAGTGCAGGTCGTCGATGACGATCATGGTCCGCTTGTCGCGGCGGGTGGTGAGCAGCAGGTCGGCCACGGCCGCGAAGCGCGCGAACCGTTCCGAGCCGATGAGCTCGCCGCCGGTGTCCGCCGCCAGCAGCTGCGCGCCTTCGGGTCCGGTCAGGGCGGGCAGGATCGCGGGCCACGGCCAGAGCGCGGGTGCGCCGCCGTGCGGCCAGCACCGGCCCCAGACCACCTCGAAGCCCTCGCGTTCGGCCTCGTCGGCGGCTCGCTCCCCTAACCAGGTCTTGCCGACCCCCGCCTCACCTGCGAGAACGACCACCTGGCGACGGCCCTCCGCCGCGCGCGCCCGGATCCCGGACAGCACGGCAAGCTCGTCACCCCGGCCGACGAACGTGTCCACGCCGGGAAAGTCTGCCGTATGCCCCGGCGGATCGATATCGGTGTCACGCCAACTGGCCCGGCGACTACTGTCTACTGTGGATTCTCGCGGCCCTCGCGATGCGGATGGCGTCGGCCTGGCTACGGGCCGGGAGCTTCAGGCAGATGTTGGAGACGTGCCTGCCGACGGTCTTGCTGGTGACGCCCAGCGATCCGGCGATGGCGGTCAGGCCAGTGTCCTGGGCCAGCAGGTCGAGCACTTCCCGTTCGCGGGCGGTGAGCTGTGGAAACGCGGTGCCGGGGCTCAGCATCCGGCGGATCCTCGGCGCGACAGCGGCGTTGGTGAAGAAACCGCCGCGCGCGGCCACCCGGATCGCGGTGAGCACGTCCTCCGGCTCGGCGTTCTTGGTCAGGTAGGCACCGGCCCCGGCGGCCATCGCCGCGCCGAGATGCTCCTCCTTGTCCAGATCACTGACCGCGACGATCACGACATCCGGTACATCCTGGACGATCCCCAGCATGTCCACGTTGAGCAGGGCGACGTCCGGCGGGTCGGCACGCAGGCGGTCGAGCGCCTGCCCTGGCGTGGCGGCCATCCCGACCACGCACACGTCCCTGGTCTGCCCGAGGTAGGTCGCCAGTCCGTTGAGGTACATCGGCTGACTGTCCGCGACCAGCACTTTCACCACAACATATGAGGCGTGACACGCGCGTGCCGTTCGGCGGCACATCCGGGTTAACTTTCACCGCATGAGCGTCACCAAGGACATGGGGGCCGATTTCCGCGCGTTCTGGCAGGAACGCCACCTCAGCACCCTCACCACCATCCGCGCGGACGGGACGCCCCACGTCGTGCCGGTCGGCGTGACGCTCGACGTCGACGAGGGCATCGCCCGCGTGATCACCTCCGGCGACTCCGCCAAGGCCCGCCAGGTCCGCCGGGCCGGCTCGATGCCCGTCGCCGTGTGCCAGGTGGACGGCCGCCGCTGGTGCACCCTCGAAGGCGTCGCCGTCGTGCGCGACGACCCCGAATCGGTCCGCGACGCCGAGAGCCGGTACGCCAGCCGCTACCGCGTTCCCCGCGTGAACCCCAAACGCGTGGTCCTGGAGATCACCGTGATGCGAGTCCTCGGCGCGGTCCCTCGATAGCCTGGTCGCATGGACTTCGCCGAAGCCTTTCCCGGCAGCACGGTCGGGCGCACGCGCTGCTCACCAAGATCGGCGTCCGTGTGCCGCGGCTCATCTCCGTAGGCGGAGATCCGGTTCGGCGCGCTGTACAGCGGGTTCGATCGATCCACTGTGGACCCCGCCCGGATGCGGCTCTACCGGCTCGCGCTGTACCTGTCCCTCATCGCGGGCCCGCTCACCCTGCTGGACGGCGACTGTCCCGATCGTGCGGGGATGCTGGCCATCGTCGAGGCCAACATCACCCGCGCGCTCGAGGAGCTCAGCTGTCCACGACCGACGCGATCATCGGCCGGAGGGTGCGGCTGAAGTCGAGGTTCATGTGGTTGGCGTCGAAGTACACCGCCACCTTGCCGACCACGGCGTAGCACTTGCTGTCGTCGCAGAAGTAGTCGGTGAGGTCGACGAAGTCCACGTTCGGGTCGTTGTAGGACTTCACGACTTCGGTCAGTGGGTCCGGTGGCTGGGCTCGGGCGCGGTCCACCGCGCACTTCAGCGGCGCTTCGGGGTTCAGGGTCACGCAGTCCACCGCGCGGACATCCTTGTTCAGCGGTGGGTCGACCAGCCAGATCACGCGGGCGCCCGCGTTGGTCCACTGGTGCCAGAAGCGCTGGACACCCTCGCGGTACTGCTCGGCCTGGGACCGGCCGCTGTGGTCGTCGGCGTACTCCTGGCGGGCGAAGAACGAGGTGAACACGATGTCCGGCCTGCTGCCCGCGATCAGGTCCGAGACCCGGGGCGTCCAGGCCATGCACCGCTTGGTCAGTGCCTCCGGCCAGGTGTCCTGGTAGCCGCGGTACTGGATCTTGGCGAACGGGCAGCCGCCCTGGAAGCTGATCTTCAGCTCCCACTGCCGCTCCCTGGCCAGGTCCACGATCGGGCCGAGCCACTGCTGCGCGTGCGAGTCGCCGACCAGCCACACCACCTTGTGGCCGGGCGCGTTCAGGCTGAAGTCGCAGTACCGGGTGGAGGGCTGGCCGTCGAAGTCGTACTCGGAGATCGGCGGGCCGCACTCCTGCGGCGGGTTCCAGTACTCGTTGGCCGGGCCCATGGTCACGTTCTTCGCGGGCCCGAACGGGTCCCCGCAGTCCGCGCCCTTCACCCGGGCCGCGGCACCGTGGCACGGGCCGCCGCTGCCCATCTCCAGCGCCGCCTGGGCCACATGCCGGTCATACGTCCAGCTCAGGACGCCCGCGGCGACCGCGATGGCGGCCATCCCGGCGATCATGCCGGTGAACGTGAGCCGCGAGCTGCGCGCGATCGGCGCCCACGTCCGGAACCGGTCCTCGATCAGCAGCTTCGTCACCCAGGCCAGCACGACCGAGATCACCAGCACACTGGCCTTCAGCGGGGTGGTCAGCCGGCCGTCCACCAGCGCCCCGCGCAACGCGAACGGCGCCAGCACGATCAACGGCCAGTGCCACAGGTACAGCGAGTAGCTGATGTTCCCGACGAACTGGACCGGCCGCAGCGCGGACAACGGGGTGTGCCACTGCCGGGCCGCGTGCGTCCCGGCGAGGATGATCAGGCCGGTGCCGACGGTCGGGACCAGGGCGACCCAGCCCGGGAAGTTCGTCTTGTGGTCGTAGACGAACGCCGACCCGACGATCATCACGATCCCGGCGAACGACGCGAGGTTGGCCAGCACGGCGGGCAGCACGACCCGCGCACCGGCCAGCGCGATCAGCGCGCCGATCGCGAACTCCCAAACCCGCACCGGGGTGGCGAAGTAGGCCTGGCTTTTCGACAGGTCGGTGAAGATCACGCAGAACGCGAACGACGCGGCACCGAAAACGGCGATACCGATCACCTTCGCGCGCCGGATGCGCACTTTGTAGAGCAGCAGAAGCAGCAATGGCCAGAACAGGTAGAACTGTTCCTCCACCGACAGTGACCAGTAGTGCTGGAACATGCTCGCCGCGCGGGTCAGGTTCGAGTATTCGACCGAGTTGGCCGCGAGCAGCCAGTTCTCCCAGTAGGTCGCGCTGGCGACGGCCTCTTGGGTGGTGGACTGCCACCACGGGTACGGCAGCAGGAAGTAGGCGGCGACCACGCTCAGGCCGATGACCAGGAAGGCGGCCGGGAGCAGCCGGCGGACCCGCCGGGCGTAGAACCGCAGCAGCCGCAGCCGCTGGGTCTTGATGATCTCGCGGTCCAGGTGCGAGGTGATCAGGAACCCGGAGATCACGAAGAAGACGTCGACGCCCACATAGCCGCCGGTGAGCCGTTCCGGCCAGAGGTGGTTGAACACGACCGCGAGCACCGCGACAGCGCGCAGCGCCTGCACATCGGTGCGGAAACCATTCTGCGGGCGTTTATCGGCGGCCTCATTGGACGGCCGGAATTCGCCGAGCTGTTCCGCGGTCGTCGTGCTCAAGTTGTGCTCCCCCGCCTCCGATTACCGTGGAGGCCAGACGGCGGTCCCGTCGGGGTGGACCGGCCGGAAAGCGTACCAGGACTTGTTGGCGCGCAACGACTTGAGGCTCCCGTCGGACAGACTGAGCCATTCGGTCCAGTCATATTAAGCCATTCAGCCTAATACTCGTTTTTGTCAGCGAGTGGACAAATGCGAGTGCGCCCGTGAAAACCGTTTCTGTTTTCACCGGAATTGCGGTTCGTCGGTGGTCCAGGCGCCCAGGACGATGAGCGTCTTGGTGCCGGTGACGTTGCCGACCCGGCGCAGTGTGTCGATCACCTGCTGGAGGTGGCTCATGTCGCGGGCGCGGACCTGGATGAGGGCGTCGGGGTCGCCCGCGATGGTGTAGACGGCCTGGACCTCGGGGACGGTGGCGGCGGTCTGCAGGATCTCGTCCACCCGGGTGGTGCCCATGTAGCGCAGCTCGGTGAAGGCCTGCACGCCCCAGCCGAGTTTGGTGTGGTCAACTTGGACGGTGAAGCCCGTGATCACGCCGATTTCGCGCAGACGGTCCACCCGGCGCTTGACGGCCGCGACCGAGAGACCCACTTCGTCGGCCATGTCCGAGTAGGTGCGCCGGCCGTCCGCCTTGAGCAGCGCCAGCAGCTTGCGGTCGGTCTCGTCCACGTCGGCCGGCATAGCCCCTCCCGGGCGCTGTGACGCAAAGAATGTGTGCGAATGGTCTCACATCGTACAAAAACTTGCGTCTTGATGGCCTGCTTGCGTCAACACCTTGTGAGCCGGGTGGTTGACTATGTTCCCTTATCGGCAAACCCCCCAATCCAACGCCGTGGAGCCCGCGATGGACACTGCTGTGTCGCTCGACGACAAGTACATGGCCGACACCGGCTGGGCGCTGATGTCGGGCGTGCAGGCGCTGGTGCGGCTGATGCTCGAACAGCGCAGGCTGGACGAGTCCCGCGGGCTGAACACCCGGATCTTCGTCAGCGGCTACCCCGGCTCCCCCCTGGGCGGGCTCGACCTGGAGTTAGCGCGGGCGCGCAAGGTGCTGGACGGCGGTTCGAACAACATCGTCTTCCAGCCCGGGCTCAACGAGGAGCTGGCGGCGACCGCGGTGGCGGGCACCCAGCTGCTGGACAAGACGCCGGGCCGACGCCACGACGGGGTCACGGGGTTCTGGTACGGCAAGAACCCCGGCCTGGACCGGGCCTCGGACGCCATCCGGCACGGGGTGGTCTCGGGCACCGCCGCCCTCGGCGGGGCGGTCGCGCTGATCGGCGACGACCCGGCCAGCAAGTCCTCCACCCTGCCCAGCTCGTGCGAACCGATGTGCCAGAGCCTGTCGATGCCGCTGCTGGCGCCGGGCTCGGTCGCCGAGGTGATCGAGCTGGGCCTGCACGCGGTGGCGATGTCCCGCGCGACCGGCCTGTGGACCGGCCTGAAGATCATGGCCGACG
>CBIMJO010000023.1:0-19478 GCA_966244135.1 uncultured Actinocrispum sp.
GCGGCTGAGCTTGTCGAAGCCGCGTATCGAAGGATCGCGCAGCCCCTAGCCGCCGATTCTTGCCCGCACCTTCTCGCTGGGCGCGACCGCCCGGAAATAGTTGCTTTGAGGATGGCACCGCAGTCGCCGCCGGTCAGTTTTCAGCTGCTGGACCTGTTGATGGGAAGCTGGCGCGCTGGTGTCGTCAGCACGTTCGCGGAGCTCGGCGTGGCCGACGCGCTCAGCTCGGGTGACCTCTCGCCTGCCCAGCTCGCGGTCCGGCTCGGGCTGGAACGCGACATCGCCGGCCGCTTCTTCCGGGCGGGCACCGCGGTCGGCCTGATGCGCCAGGCCGAGGACAACACGTTGGGGCTGACCGAACTCGGCCGCGCACTCGCCACCGATGACGACGACTCGATGCGCAACTTCGCGCGGTGGGCCGGTTCCACGGCCGAGCGGGCGACGTGGGCGCACCTGCCCACCGCCGTGCGGACCGGCCGTTCGCCGTTCGCCGCGATGCACGGTTCGGGTGTCTGGGAGTTCCTGGACTCCAACCCGGACACCGCGGCGGTGTTCAACTCGGCGATGACCGAACTGTCCAAGCGGATCATCCGGCCGGTGGTCGAGGCGTTCGACTTCTCGCCGTTCGGCAGCGTCACCGATGTGGGCGGTGGCCGGGGAGCGCTGCTTTCCGCTGTGCTGCAAGAGTATCCCGGCATGTCGGGTGTCCTTTTCGATCAGCCGGACGTGGTCTCGCGGGCGTACCCGGAGCTGTCCGAGGCAGGCGTCGCCGACCGGGTGACCGTGAAGGGCGGCTCGTTCTTCGACAGCGTGCCCGCGGGCAGCGACCTGTATCTGGTGTCCAATGTGCTCCATGACTGGGACGACACGCGTTCGCGGCTGATCTTCAAGAACATCGCGGCGGCGATGCACAAGGGCGCCCACCTCGCGGTCGTGGAGGCGGTGGCCGGGCTGGACGACATGGCCGACCGGGCCATCTCGTTGATGGACATGGACATGCTCGTGCTGTGCGAGGGCAAGCAGCGCACCGTCGGCGAGTTCCAGTCCCTGATGGCGGAGGTCGGCATCGAGTTGGTCGGGGTCACCCGCGCCGGGCTGCAGTCCGTCGTCCAAGGAAAGAAAACGGCGTAGGAGGAGCCATGCCGATCATCAAGCCGGAGAACGGTTCGCTGACCGTCTTCAACCTGTTCAACACCACCGACGCCGAGAAACAGGCCACCCTGCTGGACGCCATGAAGGGGATCATCGCCAACGCGAACTACCCGGGCTGGCGATCGTCCACACTGCACGCCGGGGTGGAGAAACCCTGCGCGGCCAACTACATCCAGTGGCGCTCCATCAACGACCTGCAGGAGCGTTACGAGGGCGAGAACTTCGCGCACAACACGGTGCCGTACTTCACCGACCTGACCACGTCGGTGTACCTGCTGAAGACCGAAGTGGTTTCGGTCCAGACCAAGGACGGCGGCGCGGCCACCGAGATCGGGCCGGACGGCGGCGACTTCACTGTCATCGTGCTGATGGGCTGCGACAAGACCGACCAGAGCGATCTCGTCTCGTTGCTGGCCAAGCCGGACGAGTGGATGCGCCAGGTGCCCGGGTACCGGTCGCACAGCATCCTCCGCGGACTTGACGGCGACATGGTCGTCAACTACGCGCAGTGGGACGATGCCGCGTCCTACCAGGCGTTCCACACCATGGCCGAGGAACTGCGCCCGGCGCATGACCGGCAGATGCGCGAGCGCGGCAAGGCCATGCTGACCTCGCGAGAGTCCAACACCTACGACGTCGTCTTCTCCCGAGCCCAGGAGGGCTACCAGCCGTGACCCAGATCATCGACCCGGTCACGATCGGCCGCAAGGACCTCCGGTACATCGAGCTTTCCCACTCGGACAACCACCGGTTCGCGGTCGAGCCGGACGAGTTCGTCATTCCGTCCACTGCGGACGAGGTCGTGCACGCCCTGCAGAGGGCGGTCACGGACGGGCTTGGCGTCGCCTGCCGGTCCGGTGGCCACTGTGGACAGAACTTCGTCGGTGCGCCGCAGCGGGACCTCGTGCTGGACATGCACAACCTCAACACCGTCTCGCTGACCGCCGACGGTGTGCGGGTCGGCGCGGGGGCAACGGTCGACCAGGTCCAGAAGGCTTTGTTCCGGCGTTGGAACGCTGCTCTGCCCTTGGGTGCTTGTTCCGCGGTCGGCATGGGCGGACTCGTCGCCGGTGGTGGCTACGGCCCGTTGTCGCGTCAGCTCGGACTCGCGGTGGATCACCTGCGGGCGGTAGAGGTTGCTGTCGTTGACGACTCGCGCAACGTCCGTCTCGTTACCGCGACGGTGGACGACACCGGTGAGCTTGGGGATCTGTTCTGGGCGCACACCGGTGGCGGTGGCGGCAACTTCGGGGTGGTCACCGCTTACGAGTTCCGCAGCCCGGAACACCTGGCGACCGAGGAGATCGGGCTGCCGCGCGCCTGCAGCCGGCTGCACGTCAAGAAGATCATCTACCCGTGGGCGATGATCGACGAGTCGTCGTTCGTCACCATGATCCGGCGTTTCTTCCAGTGGCACGAACGCCACTCCGCACCCGGAACGCCGGAGTCCTCGCTGTTCGCCACGTTCTTCGTCAAGCACAAGAGCGCTCAGGTGCTGGAGCTGATGGTCCAGCAGGACGCCGACGTGGATCCCGAGGGCCGGATCCTCGAGGAGTTCGTCGCCGGGCTGACCGAAGGCCTGCCGGTCATGGGGATCCCGCGCGGCGGCGTGATGAGCTGGCTGACCGGGACCCGCTACATGAGCCAGGCCGACTGCGGCGACGTCATGGGCGCCCGGACGGCGTCCAAGTCCGCCTACCACCGCACGACGCCGGCCGACGACCAGCTTTCCGTGCTGTACAGGCAGTTGAACTCGGAGTACCCGGGCTTCGCGTCGTACGTGATGCTCAACAGCTATGGTGGCGAGATCAACCGGCGGTCCTCGTCCGACACGGCCAGCCCGCAGCGGGATTCCATCGCGAAGTCGTCCTGGTTCTGCGGCTGGCTGGAGTCCGAACTGGACGGTCTGCACATCGGCTGGCTCCGCGGCCTGTACGAGGAGTTCTTCGCCGGGACCGGGGGAGTGCCCGTCGCCGGTGGCGCGACCGACGGCTGCTACATCAACTACCCGGACCTCGACCTCACCGATCCCGCGCACAACCGTTCGGACCAGCCCTGGCAGCACCTGTACTACAAGGACAACTACGCGCGGCTGCAGACGGCGAAGCGGGCTTGGGATCCGCTGAACATCTTCCACCACAGCATGTCCATCGCACCCTGAGAGGAACCGATGACCACCGGCAGCACCGAGAAGATCCCGTTCGAGAAGCTGTACCAGGACGGGGAGAAGATGGGTCCCCTGATGCCGTGGAATATCGGGGGACCGCAGCCGGCCATCCGCGCGATCTGTGACGATGGCGGGTTCCGTGGGCATGTCCTCGACCTCGGCTGCGGCCTCGGCGACAACGCGCTTTACCTGGCGTCCCAGGGGCTTGAGGTGTCCGCGGTGGACATCTCCGAGGTCGCCGTCGAGACCGGGCGCAAGAAGGCGGACCGCCACGGCGTCAAGGTGGACTTCCGGGTCGCCGACGCGTTCTCGCTCGCGACCGCGGGCACGAAGTACGACGTCGTCCTGGACAGCGCGTTCTTCCACACCCTCCCGGTGGCGGAGGCGCCGCGCTACACCGAACTGCTCCGGTCCATTTGCGACAGTGGCGCCGAGCTGCACCTGTTCACGTTCGCCAAGGAACTCACCCCCGACTACCCCGGTCCGCGCCGTTACTCGGAACCGGAGCTGCGCGCGATCTTCGCGCCGGAGTGGGACATCAGGACCATCGAGGCCACCCGGTACCACAGCTCGCTGCCACCCGAGGCGGTCGCCAAGATGGTCGACCCGCGCACCTTCGAGGTCGACGCCCCCAGCGTCAACCTCGACGAGCAGCTGGTCGACGAGGCCGGGAACGTCGTGTCCAAGATCTGGCACCTGCACGCCGTCCTGCGATCGGAGCCCCAGGCATGAAGTTCACCGCCGTCATCGTCGTCGACTACATGACGCCCTGGTACGCCTTGTCGCTCGACGAGCGCATCGCCGTCGAGCATGAACATGTCTTCCCGGCCATCGGCGCGTTCGTCAAGCAGGGTGGGCAGGTCAGCCCGGTTCGGGCGATCAGGTACGGCCGCGACCCGGAGAGCTTCTTCGTCCTGGAGTTCGAGGACATGGAGAACTACCTCGACCTGGTGCGGGCGTTGCGGTCCAGCCACCTGATCACCGCCGGGCTCGCGGGCATCGACTTCGAGGCCGTGGGGCTCAAGGAGGCCTACTTCGCCGAGCGCGACAAGGACCGGCTGCAAGGCGCTGCGTCATGAAGGCCCTGTTCTACGCGGCCGGCACGAGCCCGGCCAGCGCGTTCGCCATCGGCCCGCTCGCCTCGGCCTTGCGGGCCGCCGGGCACGAGATCCTGGTGGCCTCCTTCGAGGAACTGTCCGCAGCGGTCACGAGTGTCGGCCTGCCGTCGATTCCGGTCGCGTTAGGACACACGACCGAGAGCATCAAGGCGGCCACCGGAACCCGGCCCGCGATCGAGTACCCGGTCCGGCCCGAGCTGGAGATGCCCTATCTGGGGCACTGGTTCGGCCGGCAGGGCAGCTACGTCTTCGACGATCTCGTTGAGATCAGTAAACTCTGGGGCGCCGATGTGCTGATCGGCGGCAGCCAGGCGCACGGCGTGGAGGCCGCGGCCAAGTACCTCGGCATTCCCTTTGTCCGCCAGTCCTGGGACCTGTTCGACATCCACGGCTACGAGGACTACCTGCACGAGGAACTGGCCGAACAGCTGGCCAAGATCGGCGCCGGGACCCTGCCCGAGCCGGCACTGCAGATCGACATCTGCCCGCCCGGACTGAACAGCAAGGCCGGCACGTTCATGCGCTGGACCCCGCACAACAAGCAGCGCCCGATCGAGCCGTGGATGCTGCGGGCGCCGGACATCGGCCGGATCTGCCTGACCCTGGGCAGCTTCCGGTTCGCCTTCCCTGGTGCGATGGACCGGGTGACGTCCATTGTGGAGCGTCTGCTCGACGTCGGCGTGGAGGTCGTCGTGGCCATTGGTGAGGACCAGGGCAAGCAGCTGCGGGAGAAGTTCCCGCAGGTCCGGGCCGGCTGGATCCCGCTGGAGGTCATCCTGCCGACCTGTGAGCTGATCATCCACCCGGCGGGCGGCCTGACCGCGGTCAACGCCATCAACACCGCCACCCCGCAGCTGATCCTCAACCCCTTCGAGGCGTTCGTGCCGACCCTGCGGCGGCTCACCGACTACGGCTGCGCGCGCACGCTGTACCGCGAGGAGGGCACGCCGGAGGCGATCGCCCAGGTGGTCAAGGAGATGCTCGGCGACTCCTCGTACGCCACCAAGGCGCGTGAGCTGGCCGGCCAGGCCGCCACCGCGCCGACCGCCGTGGACATGGTTCCGCTGATCGAAGACCTAGTCGCGCGAAAGGTGAGCCAGTGACGACGTCGACCATTCCCGAGAGCGACCTGGACCCGTACACCGACTCGTCGATCACCGACCCGTACCCGCTGTACCGGTCGTTGCGCGAGGCCGCGCCGGTGGTCTACCTGACCTCGCATGAGGTGCACTGCGCGGCCCGGTACGAGGAGGTGTACTCGGCCCTGCACCGCCACGGCACGTTCGTTTCCGGTGAGGGCGTGGGCCTGACGGACACGCTGAACAGGGCGCAGAAGGGCAGCAGCTTCACCAGCGACCCGCCGGACCACGCGTACGTCCGTGGCCTGGTCGCGCGGCACCTCAAGCCGCGCGCGATGGCCGACATCACCGGTTACGTGACGTCGTGGGCCGACCGGCTGGTGAAGGAGCTGGTGGCGAAGCAGTCCTTCGACGCCGTCCAGGACTTCGCGGTGGCGTTCCCGCTCGGCGTGGTGCCCGACCTGCTCGGCTGGCCCGAGGACGAGGGCAAGGAGCGGCTGCTGCACTGGGCCAGCGCCGGGTTCAACGCGTTCGGCCCGATGAACGACCGCACCCGCTCCGGGCTGCCGCTGCTCGGCGAGATGCACGAGTTCCTGCACCGCATGTCGCAGCCGGGCAACCTGCGCCCGGGCAGCTGGGGCGCCGAGCTGGTCGCGGACGCCCGCGAGGGCAAGATCGAGGACAAGCTGCTGCCCGGCCTGCTGGGCGACTTCCTGGCGCCCTCGATGGACACGTCGGTGAGCGCGTTGTCCAGCATGTTGTGGCTGCTGGGCACGCACCAGGAGCAGTGGCAACGGCTGCGCGAGAACCCGTCGCTGATCCCGTCGGCGTTCAACGAGATCATCCGGATCGAGTCGCCGCTGCGCGGGTTCACCCGGTACGTCGCCGAGGACACCGAGCTGGGCGGGGTGCCGCTGCCTCGGGGTTCGCGGGTGCTGCTGCTGTTCGGTTCGGCGAACAGGGACGAGCGGTTCTGGGACGACCCGGAGACGTTCATGATCGACCGGCCCGGGGTGGCCCAGCACGTCGGCTTCGGGCACGGCATCCACGCGTGCGTCGGCCAGGCACTGTCGCGGCTGGAGGGCCAGAGCCTGCTGGAGTCCCTGATCCGGCACGTTGACCGGATCGAGGTCGGCGAGCCCAGCTGGCGGCTGCACAACACCATCCGCGGCATCGAACGGCTGGACGTGACCCTGCATGGCTGACGTGGTGGTCCGGATCGACGCCCGTCGATGCGAGCTGCACCAGCAGTGCGAAGGACTGTCCACTCGGATCTTCCAGTCGCGCGACCGTCAGGTCATTGTTCGCCAAGAGGACACGCAGGACATTCGGCGGCGGGTCCGATCCTGCCCGATGGGCGCACTTTCCCTGGTCGCGCCGGCATTCGAGAAGTCCCCTTAGGACCGGTTCCCTCCTCGGCACTGCTCTGTGTTGGTTGCGTGTAGCGCGTGGTGTGAAGATCACCAACGGGGTAGTCGTCGGGGAGGGGGTCGGATGGGGGAAGGCGCTTGGCCGTTGGTCGGCCGGCGCACGGAGCTGGCGCGAGTGGACGAGGTGCTCGCGGCCGCCGCTGGGGGCGTGCGGCAGGTTCTTGAGGTGACAGGGGATCCGGGGATCGGCAAGACCCGCCTGCTCGCGGAGGTGCGGGCGAGGGCGGAACGGGTGCGGGTGGTCGTGGTCGACGATCTGCACCTGGGTGGCGTGTGCCCTGACGCCTATGAGGTGCTGGCCGTCGGGTATCGGCCTAGACAGATGGATCCGTTGGTGTTGAACGGGTTGCGTGGTGAACGTACACGGATCGACCTCGCGCCATTGAGCGCCACGGATGTCCGGAAACTCGGGCAGGCCGATCTCTTCGAGGCCAGTGGCGGTAATCCCGGGTATTTGCGGATGCTGGCCGAGGTAGGGCTCGACGCTGGGGTGACGCGCGGGCCGTTGTTCGCCGAGGTGGCCGCGCTCTCACCTGGTGCTTTGCTTGTCGCGCAGGCCTCGGCGGTTGCGGGTGAGTGCTTTGACGCTTCGCTTGTTGCGGCGGTGGCAAACAGGGACTGCGTCGAGCTGGCCGAGTTGCTTGCGTGCGATCTGATTCGGGCGGATGGAGGTTCGCTTCGGTTCCGGCATCCGATCGTGCGCTGGACTGTTTACCGCACGGCGGGTGTGGGGTGGCGGCTGGCGGCTCACGCTCGGGCTTTGGCGGTATTGACCGAACGTGGTGCCTCGCCTCGAGAACTGGCGTGGCATGTGGAGCACACCGCTGAGCCGGGTGACTCGGACGCGGTCGCCTTGCTGGCCGAGGCCGCGCTCATCGAGGCTCCAGCCCGCGCGGTTCGGTGGTACGAAGCCGCGATTCGGTTGGTGGCCAACGACAAAACCCGCCAGGACCTGATGACGGGTCTGGGGACCGCGCTGGTACGGTCCGGGCAGTTCGCGCGGTGCCGGGACTTGCTGCACGAGGCGCCCGAGCCGTCGGGCATGGTCCGGCTCGGCGCGGTCGCCGAACGCGCCCTGGGCCGGCACGACGAGGCGCGGGCCTTGCTGGAGGCCGAACTTCGCCGTGATCCGGACGCGATCGGGGCAGCGGCCGATCTCGCCGTCCTGTATGTCCACAACAGACAGTGGGACCAGGCCGGGCGGCTAGCCCATCGGGTGCTGGAAACCACGACGAACCCCGGCGACCGGTGCCGGGCCTACAGCGCACTCGCGATGCGTGACCTCAACGCGGGCCGCGTCGAACAGGCCAAGAACTACCTCAGCCTCGCCGGCTGGATCGACGAGCCACACGTCGCCGAACAGGTGGCGTGCTCGGCCTTCGCCCTCGAAGAGGACGAGAACGCCCTGCGCACCGCCTTGCGCGGCCTGGACATCGGACGCAACCCCAAGCTGCACGCCATAGCGGCTTCGGCGCTGATCCGGTTGGGCCGCCTGGAGGAAGCGGCGGCGCACGCGGACGGAGACCATGCGCTGCTGGCCGAGATCGCGATCTGGCACCGCGATCTCAAGGCGGCGCAACGACATGCGGACCTGGCCGATACCCCGCTGGGCAAAGCCGTGTCAGGCTGGGTGTTGCTCGCCGGTGGGGACGCGGACGGCATGTCCCGGGCCATGAACGGCCTCCTCGACCACGAACTCACCCGGGAATCGCGCTGGTGTGCCTTGGCTGTTGAGGCCGAGGTGGCACTCGGGCGAATCGATCGGGCCCGGTGGTGGGCCGACCGCGCCGCGATCCCCGATCTGCCCGGCGCCACCGCCCATGCCTACCTCGCGGGCGCCCGGATCGCCTTGGCCACCGGGGACTCCGAGGAGGGCGTGTTGCTGGCCAAACGTGCCGCCGTAGGGTTCGCGGTCGCGGGGTGGCCGCTGGCCGAGGAACAGGCCCGGGGTGTGCTCGACGCCGTCAGACCCGATGTGAGCCTCAGCAAACGGGAACGTGAGGTCGCCGAGCTGGTCGGCCTCGGTCATTCGAACCGTGAGATCGCGGAGTTGCTCGTTCTCAGCCCTCGCACAGTGGAGATCCATGTCGCCAAAGTCCTTCGCAAGCTCGGTGTCCGTGGCCGTGCCGCCGTCGCCGCCCAGCTCACCGCCGGTCGGCCGGGGTGAGCAGCTGCGCCGGTTGCGGACCCTGCTCGACGAAGTCCAGCGCGGTCACCCGCGGGTAGCGCTGGTCACTGGGGAACCTGGTATTGGCAAGACCCGGCTGCTCGAGGACCTGGCGGAACACGCCCGATCCCTCGGCTGCACAACGATGGCCGGCCGGGCGGCCGAGTTCGAGGAGGTTCCGTTCGGTGTCTTCGCTGACGCACTGGCTCCGGCCTGGCGGCCACCGACGTCCGATATGGACAGTGACAGGTACCGGCTCTACCGTGAGGTCACCGGCCTGCTCGGCGGCCTCACGCCGGAGCGGGGTCTGCTGGTCGTGCTGGACGATCTGCACTGGGCCGACGAAGGCTCGATCGGCCTGATCGACTACCTGCTGCGGCACCTGCCACCGGCCCCGATCCTCTTCGCGCTGGCGCTCAGGGAACGGCAGGCGCCGATCAGTCTCATGGGGACACTCGCCCGGGTGCCCGTCGTCATCGACCTGCCGCCGCTGTCACCGGCCGAGATGGACGAGCTGATCCCGGCCGGGACGAGCGCGCCCCGCCGGGCGGAACTCCACCAGGGCAGCGGTGGAAACCCGTTCTACCTGGACATCTTGCTGCGAGACGCGACAAGCACCGACGGTTCGGCAGCCCTGCGAGGCGAGCTGGCCGCATTGTCCACTTCGGAGCAGACACTTGCCAGGGCGGCCGCCATCGCCGGTGACACGTTCGACCCGGAGCTGCTCTCCGCGGTTGCGCGAGTTCCCGTGCCCACGGTGCTGAGTGGTCTGGACGAGCTGGCGCGGTGCGATCTGGTGCGCCCGGACGGTGCCCGCCGGTTCCGGTTCCGGCATCCCTTGCTGCGCAACGCGGTCTATCACACGGCCGACGCCGGAGCCCGGCGCGAAGGACACGCCAGGGCTGCCGGTCATCTGCGTGAGCGAGGTGCGGACGCCACCGCCCGCGCCCACCACGTCGAACGAGCCGCCCGGCCCGGCGACGAGGACGCGGTCACCATCCTGATCGAGGCCGCCGAGCGCGTCCTGGCCACGGTTCCCGCCTTGGCCGGGCATTGGTTCGAGGTCGCGGCCACCCTCATGCCCGCCGGGCCGAAGCGGGCCGAGCTCGTCCTGCGGCAAGCCGCCGCGATCAGCGCGACCGGCGACTACGCCCGCAGCCGGGACCTTGCCAAGGAAGTCCTCGACGATCTGGTGGCCGACCACAACCTGTACGCGGGCGCGGTCACGTTGTGCGCCAACATGGAGCACTCGCTCGGCGACCTCGATGCCGCGGCCGCGTTGCTGCACAAGGCATTGAGCCAAGTGGACGAAGACTCCCTGGGTGCCGGACTGTTGAAGGCCGCTCTCGCCGTGGCGTACGCCCGGGCCGGGAAGTTGCTGGAGTCGCTGGACTGGATCATGCAGGCGCGGCAAACCGCGGAAGGGCGTGCGGATCTGGTCGTCGTCGGCGCAGGTGCGGCCGCGTTGATGGCGTTGGGCCACGCCTACGCGGGCGACTACGCGGTCGCGCTGGCCCAGCTCGACTACGCGGCGCCGTTGCTGGATGGCGTCACCGACCGGGACCTGGCCGCGTACTTGCCCGTTGTGGGGATGGCGTGGGCAGAGGTTGCGGTGCACCGGTTCGAGGATGGCCGCCGCCACTTCGCCCGAGGTGTCAAGATCGCCCGCCGGACCGGGCAGCACATCACGTTGGCAGCCTTGCTGACCGGGCTGGCCGGCGCCGAAATCTGGCTCGGCCGGCTGGCCGAGGCAAGCGATCACGCCGCCGACGCGACAGAGTTCGCACAGGCATTGAACGACGTGGAGACCATCCCACTGGCGTTGGGCTGTCAGGCGGAAGCGGCCTATATGCGCGGAGACCTGACCGCTGCCAGGGTGTACGCCGTGGAGGCGATCCAGAAGCGTCCGGACACGATGTTCCTGTGGTCCGGGTTCGCCGAAGCCGTGCTGGCCAAGGTGATGCTGGCCGAAGGCGACCCGGACGGCTGCATCGAGCAGTTGCTGGCGGCCGGGGGAGGCCCGGAGCTGCCCGGCTACGCGCCGGGAATGCGGCCGCCCTGGTACGACGTGCTCGTGCAAGCCGAACTCGCGCGTGACAACGCCGACGCGGCCAAGGGATGGGCGGACCGAAGCCAGGCAATGGAAGCGGTGTTCGGCGCCAAATACACGCACGCGATCTCCCGTGCCCGCGTGCACGTCGCCACGGGTGACTACGAGAGCGCCATCGACCTCGCCACCTTCGCTCTGGACTACGTCGTCGCCATCGGAGCCCGTGTCGTGGAGGCGGATCACCGCCGGGTCCTCGCCGCGGCCTTGGCGGGCAGGGGAAGGATCGACGACGCCGAAGAGGAGCTGCGGCGCGCCAAGGCATTGCTGGCCGAATGCGGGGCGATGCGCCTGCACGCCGACGTGGTGGCCGACCAGCGCCGGGTGGCGGCCGCGCGACCGCGGCACGGCGGTTCCACGCTCACCAAACGGGAACACGAGATCGCGGGCCTGGTCGCGGCCGGGCGCACCAACCAGCAGATTGCCACCCAGCTCGCGATCAGCCCACGGACCGTGGAGAACCACCTGAGCAGGATCTTCGCCAAGTTCGGGGTGACCTCGCGGGCCGCGGTGGCCGGGCGGCTGGCCGAAGATACGTATTCTCCCCCATGTTAGGGGGTGCGGTGCTGGGAGATCGTCTTTCCCGTCGGAGTCATTGCGAGAGAGGGGATTCACTCCATGCGGAATCGATTGGCCGGTCTGCTGGCCGGTCTGCTCGCCGTCCTCGGTGTCCTGACCGTCGGGTCGGGCTCGGCGTCGGCCGCCTCCAGCTCCACCGAGGCGGTGGACATCTGGTTCTACCAGAACGGTTTGTACTCGGCTTACGCGGACATCTGGGCCTATGACGCCCACGACAACCTGATCGGCCACCCCTGGTCCGGCTCCAAGATCAAGGGCGACATCGTCACGCTGACCGTGCCGGCCGGGACGGCGACCATCTCCACCCTGGTCCGGATGGACCCGGCCGGCAACACGATCCACCAGCAGACCATTCACGACTGGTGGAACTACTCGTGCGCCGGGCGCACCGAGCGGCCGACCATGTACGTGGGCGGCACGGCGTGGAGCCCCGACCACTATGACCTGCACTGCAAGAAGTACTAGTGCGGGTGACGGGCCCGGGCACCCCCTTGCCCGGGCCCGTTTTTCGTTTCCGGACAGGGAGGAAGAACCATGCGGATCCGGGTCGCCGGGCTCGTCGCCGCGCTGGTGGCCAGTGCGTTCGTCACGGCCCCGCAGGCGACGGCCGAGCAGTTCCCGCGGTACAACGAGGTCTACGGCGTCGCCACGCACAACTCGTACTGGGTCAACCGGTCCGACAAGGCCGACTTCTTCGCCAGCGGCACCCAGGAGCTGCTGTCCGACCAGCTGCTGCACGAGCACATCCGCGGCCTGGAGCTGGACATCCACTCCGAGGGCGCGCCGGCCGGGCGCTGGAAGGTCTACCACACCTCGGACTCCGAGGACTTCACCTGCCGTTACCTCGACGACTGCCTGCAGCTGCTGCGAAACTTCCAGTACGCGGTGCCTCGGCACGAAGCCGTCAACATCATGATCGAGCTCAAGAACGTCGTGCCCTACACCGGCGCGACCTTCCCGGGCATCCCGGTCAACGCGCAGTTCAACGACACCCACACGATCGACCAGCTCGACGACACCCTCCGCCAGACGCTCGGCTCGTCGCTGTACACCCCGGCGGACTTCCTGTCCCGGTGCACCCCGGACAGCACAATGGTGTCCTGCATGAACTCCAAGGGCTGGCCGGCCGTGGACCAGTTGCGCGGCAAGTTCATCGTCAACGTGATCGGCAACTGGAGCACCGGCGGGGCCGACTGGGTCCGGTACGCCACAACCGACCCGGCGCACCGGGCGGCTTTCCCGATGCAGTCGGTGTTCGAGGTCGATCCCACCTGCACGGCGAGCTGGCTCACGCCATCACGCTCGGACGTCGCCGCGAACGGGACACGGGTCTTTGGTCTGGACTCCGCCGGACGTCCGACCGATCAGTTCTGTGTCCGTGACATCAGCGACTTCGATCCTTCGCCGCCGATCGACGCCGCTGCCCGCCAGGCTGCGTTCCAGGCGTCCGTGTTCTGGCAGCTGGAGGACATCGGACCGAACGGCTCCGCGAAGGCCGCGACTTTCCTGCAGCACAACGGGGTTGTCCGTGGCGCCGATAGTTACGACTACCGGCCGGGCTGTGATGCTTATTCGTGGCAGTGCCAGGACGGCCGGATCGACGCCGGATACCAGTTCGTGCAAACCGACTATCCGTGGCATTTCCTTGGCAACGCCGATGCGTCACAACGACTCCAGCGTCGCGATGGCGTGGCGGTCCGTGAGCTGGGTTCGAAGCTGTACGTCCACACTGGACCGTCTCCGGCATACTGGCCTTACGTGTACGACAACGCACCGGCGACATCGAAGCGATGGCTGGAGACGACCGTGTCCACCACTCGCAATGGTGACACGTGGGGCAAGGAGACCAACCTGGGCGTGTTCGTCAAGGACGTGCTCAAGACCTGCCCAGCGCCCGGCGTGGACAACCAGAGCAGCTGCACGAACTACGCCCGTCGCGCTCAGGATGGTGGCGACGGCAGCCTGCGGGCCGCGTCGGCGGACGGGTCGAGCTGGATCCAAATTGGACGGCAGAAGACCACCCAGCCGGGACCCAGCTTCTACCAGGAGAGCGTGGGTCTCTACATCAGGGCGGCCAGCCACGGCAAGATCGTGCTCGACACCAAGTTGCTCGCACCCCGCTACGGGCCTTGTCGTAGTGACCAGGATCCCAACTCCGATGGCGTTTCCTGGGTGTGCATCGGCAGCATGATCGCGATGTCGATCGACAACCGCGGCAACGGTTCCACCGTGCGGGTCTACTCCGCGGGTCGGCTCACCACTACCGGAACCCCGGACTGGCACGAGATCGCGAACCAGGAGCTCGACACCCCGTTGACCACACAAGGGTTGAGCGCATTGGGCGACGTCCTCTATGCCGGGCTGCGGCGGGGCACGAGCCTGTGGCCGGACGGATCCCTGCGCGAGATCACGCTGGCCGATCTGCCGGGTCGCGGAATCCCTGCCGGCGCAACGGTCACGGATCTGTCCGCGCCGTGACGATGGCCGAGCGGAGTCGCTCGATGGCGTGACTGCGGGCGCCGGTCATCGCAGGATCGGTGACCTGCGCGGAGGTCACGGTGACCGGCCGTGGGGTCCGGGCCATGGCGGCGTCGATGTCGGACGCCAGGCCCGGGCCCCATTCGCCACCTATCACGGCGATCTCTGGGTCCACAATAGACACCGCTGCCGTCAAGGCGCCGGAGACCGCACGGACGATGACGTTCTGGACATCTTGGCTGGTAGCTCGCAGGGCGTCGACGTCGATCGCGGCGGTGCCTGGCCGGTGCAAGCCAAGGACCTCGAACACCTCGGTGAGCGGCATGGCGGTCCCGTCCGGTCCGGTGGTGTACACGTGGGCGATCTCGCCCGCCACGCCCCGATGGCCGCGCCGCACCTCGCCATCGCTGACCACCGCGAACCCCAGCCCCTCGCCCAGATGCAGGTAGACGAAGTCGCGAATGCCCTGGGCACAGCCCGATTCGTGTTCCGTCCGCGCGGACCAGTTGACGTCGTTGTCCACGAACACCTGCCCGTCCACGAACGGCTGCAGCAGCGTCACCGGATCGAGCGTGCCGACCAGGAACGGCGCGTCGGGCAGGTGCACGAGGCCGCCGGTCCGGCGATCGACGGGATCCGCCGCGCTGACGACCGCGATCCGCACATTCTCGGCGGCGAGATCCCGCCCGGCCTGTACGACCGCCTCGGCGACACCGCTTTCGACCGCGGGACGGCCGACCGGCGCGGACGTTTCGGCGACCACAGAGCCGAACGCGTCCACGAGTTCGCCGCGGACACCCGTCGGGGCGATCGCGATGACCATTGCCACGCCGATGTCGTCGGCGAGCGTGAAGTAGGAGCCCACCCCGCCGCGGCCGGTCGTGCGCTCGCCGGTGTCCACCAGCAGGCCCGCCTCGACGAGCCGCCGCACGCTCTCCGAGATCGTCGGCTTGGAGATGCCGGTCTCCGCGGCGACCTGGGCGCGGGTCGCCCGCCCGGACCGCATCAACACCCGCAGCACGTGCTCGTCGGTGATCGATCGGAGCAGGTCGAGGCTGGGTTTGAAGGACACCCGGGCATTCTAGTTAGGAGTCTTGCCTGGATCAGGCCGGCTCGCTATCGTCGAGCCAGTTAGGAGACCTTACTGAAGGAGTTCGGATGTCTGTCTGGCAGACCACGCCGCCCGACCTGCCTGCGGCGATCCGCGAGGTCAAGGCCGCTTTGCGGGACCGGATCGAGGCGTCCGGCCGGAGCGTCGGCGAGGTGTTCGCGGTGGTCTCGCGGCGGATCGCCGAGCGGGTCGCCGAGATCGACGCGGACCCGGACGTCTGGCCGGTGATCGAGTACGCCGACATCGAGAACGGCACGGTCACCGCCGCTCAGCTGGGCAAACTCAAACGGCGCGGCTGCCTGGTGGTCCGCGGCCACTTTCCCCGGGAGCAGGCGCTGGCCTGGGACGCCGGGATCATGGACTACGTCGAGCGCAACCACTTCTTCGAGACCTACCGCGGCCCCGGCGACGACTTCTTCGGCACCGTCGACTCCAAGCCGGAGATCTACCCGATCTACTGGTCGCACGCGCAGATGCAGGCGCGGCAGAGCGACCGGATGGCCCGCGTTCAGTCGTTCCTGAACTCCTTGTGGCGCAACAAGTCCGAGGGTGTTCAGTGGTTCGACCCGGACCGCGGCGCGCTCTATCCGGACCGCATCCGGCGCCGCCCACCCGGCACCGACTCCGGCGGCCTGGGCACCCACCTCGATCCCGGCACGCTCGACCTGTGGATGACCCGCGAGTACCAGACCGCGTTCCGTCACCTGTTCGACGGCAACGTCGAGGCCTACGACCCCTGGGACGCCGCCCACCGCACCACCGGCCCGCAGTACCCCGGATCCACGATGTGCTCGGCCTTCCGCACCTTCCAGGGCTGGACCGCACTGTCCGATATGGACCATGACCAAGGCGTCCTGCACACCGTCCCGATCCCCGAGGCCATGGCCTTCCTGATGTTGCGCCCACTCCTCACCGACGTACCCGACGACGACATGTGCGGCGTCACCGTCAACCAGGTCTTCCCCGCCAGCGAGAAGTGGCACCCCGAACTCCTCCAGGCCCTCACCGGCATCCCCGACATCCACGCGGGCGACTCCGTCTGGTGGCACTGCGACATGATCCACAGCGTCGCCCCCGTCACCGACCAACAAGGCTGGGGCAACGTCATGTACATCCCCGCCGCCCCCTGGTGCCCCCGCAACGAACGCTATGCCCACCACGTCCGCGACGCCTTCCGCACCGGCTCCAGCCCGTCCGATTTCCCGCCGGAGCACTACGAACGCGACTGGCAGGGCCGCTTCCCGGAAAGCGACCTCAACGACACCGGCCGCCGCGGAATGGGTCTCTAGGTCGGCGGCGGCTCGATATCGCACTCGATCCACTGGCCGTCTTGGGCGGCAGCAGAGGCAAGTGTGTCCGGGCGCTCCTCGCCCGATGAACCGATGTTGCCTCCTGGTTGAGCGCGACCGGGCGTTTCTGGCGGGACCTACTGATCCGGGCAGGAGCTGCGCACAAATGGGTTACCTCCGGCCAGTTTGATCAGTTCACATCGAATCCAGCCGCGCACCCTGAGAAACGCTGTGGTCTCCCTGACCAGCATGTACGCCTATCGCACTGATGGGCGAGCCTTGGCAGACATACCCACAGTATGTCGTCCCTTTGATCTTCGCCCGGATGGGCCGGAACCGGCCGGCTGACAGGCCGTGGAACCCGGTCTGCACGATGTCAGTGAACAACTGGCGAGAGATGACCAGAACGAGATCGGTCGCACGGTCCGCGGCCAGTGCCTGCTTGACGGGGGACGAGTCGAGCAGTCGGCATGCGACGATCGGCGCGTCGCCGACCGGCCCTAGCCTGCCGGCTGTGAGTGGACCGTGATGCATCGCCACGCGCAGCCGAAAATGTGGCTGGGCCAGGGTGTCCGCCCGCTGTCGGCGGAGGCCCTCGGCGAGCAGTTGGGTGTAACGAGCCACGACCCAAGCCACATCCGTGTCGGTCGGCAGGACCGCCAGCTCACCATCGCCACGCGGTTGGACATACCAGCCTGAGCGAGACAACCCCGCCGCTGCCGCGGCATGTTCCATCAGCAAACTCAGTCGTACGCCGGCGCTTGCCTGCGCGAGGATTCCCATCTTGCTGAAACCCTCGATGTCCACGGCGACCACGAGTCCATAACGTAGTTGGCCGTTTTCGGGTAACGTCCTGCCGCTGTCCACAAGAACAATTGTCATGATCGCCGGGTGCGCCCGACCATGGCTGGACTACCTCGGACGATTCTTGACGCAAGTTGGCGTCAGATGTTGTCGGTCCGAAGGGCGCCTGACATAATCTGACGGCATCTGACATGTCCCCTGTCAGGACGTGACCATGGCCCGTGGCGTTCCGAGACCGGATGGCCTGCCGCCTGGTCCGGTGCGCGATCTGATCCACTCCCTGCACGACCTTTACCGCAGTGCCGGAATGCCGAGCATGCGGATGATCAGTTCGGCGATCCGGTACCGCGAGGACATGCCCGACACGGTGAGCCACGAGACCGTTGGCCAAATGCTCCGAGGGGAGAGTGTGCCAGGCTGGTCGAAGTTCGAGTGTGTCGTCCGGTACCTGTCCGGTAAGAGCGTGCATGCCCCGGATGTGGATGCCGAGGTTGGGCGGTTCCACCGGTTGTGGCTGGCTGCGGTCTCGGCCGATCCACCTGCACCGCAAGAAACCCCATCACCGCGTCGAAAACCCACTGTGCCCGTCGACACCCCGCCACCGTCACCGCCGTCGGTGGTCCGGCCCCGCATCTGGGGTGGAGTACCGCCGCGCAACACCAACTTCACCGGTCGCGTCGATGTGCTCGAACGCATTCACGAGTCGCTGCGCCTGTATGCGCCGTCGGCGTTGGTGCCCCTGCCGTTGCACGGCCTCGGCGGCATTGGCAAGAGTCAGGTGGCGATCGAGTACTCGTACCGCAATCAGTACGAGTACGACCTCGTGTGGTGGGTTCAGAGCGACGACGAGCAATCGATCCGGCGTGCGCTGTCCTCGCTCGCGCGCCGTCTCGGCACGGCGGAGAGTGACGACGTCCAGGAGATCGTCGACGGTGTGCTGGACGCGTTGCGACTTGGCGCGCCGCATGAGAAGTGGCTGCTGATCTATGACAACGCTCCGGAACCGTCGGTGGTGCAACGGTATCTGCCCAGCGGTCCAGGGCACGTGCTGGTGACCTCCCGCAGCCGCAGCTGGGCGGGCATGCCCAACGCGATCGAGATCGACGTGTTCAGGCCGGACGAGAGTGTGGAGCTGTTCGCCAAGCGCTGGCCGGATCTCACCAAGGACGAGGCGCTGACCCTCGCCAGGCAGCTGGGGCATCTGCCGTTAGCGCTCGAACAGGCCATCGCGGTGCACGAGCAGACGGGCATGCCGCTCGCGGACTACTTGCGGGTGTTGGAGAAGAGCCCGCGCGTCATCATGGACGAAGGCGCGCCGGCCAACTACCCGCGATCGGTGGCCGCCACGCTGGAGCTGGCCTACAAGAGTGTCGAGGAGACCTCACCGGCCGCCGCTGCGCTGCTCAAGTTGTGCACCTTCCTTTCCTCGCAACCCATTGCCATCCCGCTGCTGAGCCGGGGCCGCAACGCCCTGCCGGTCGCCGAGCTGAAGGACGACATCCTGCTGCGCCGCGCCGTGCGGGACCTGGGCCGTTACGCGCTAATCCAGCTGGACGTCGGCCGTGAATTCATCCGGATCCACGCCCTGATCCGGGCGGTGCTGCGGGACAGCCTCCCGATAGAGGAACACACCACGCTGCAACAGTCCGCACACGCGTTGCTGGCCGGGGCCAATCCCGGGGACCCGGACGAGTCGGCCACGTGGAGCCAGCACGCCCAGATCGCCCCGCATGTGGTGCCGTCCGGGCTGATCTACTCGCTTGACCAGGACGTGCGCCGGATGGTTCTGGACCAGATCAGGTACCTGTTCGCGATCGGCGACTATCAGGGCAGTGCAGACCTCGCCCAGTCCACCGTTGACTCGTGGCGGGCCGCGTGTGGTCCGGACGAAGTGCTCACCTTGGTGGCCACCCGGCACGTGGCGAACGCACTGCGCATGCTCGGCCGCTACCAGGAGGAGGGCCACTGGTCGACCGCCACCGGCGGGGGCCGAGAGC
>CBIMJO010000024.1:0-19373 GCA_966244135.1 uncultured Actinocrispum sp.
AGCTTCGAGACGCCGTACTCGGGGAGCCCGGTGAAGCTCCGCGTCGGCTCGCGCGCTCGATTCTTTGACTACTGAGGAGTCCCGCACTTCGGGAACCGCGTGAGTCCCCGGTCCTGACAGGGGACTCACGCAGGGATCAGGCGGGTGCGGTGAATGTGTAGGAGCCCGCCGGGAGGAAGAACGTGCCGGGCGCTGTCGATACTGCCTGGGCCGGGAAGGCGATCGCGTTCGGTTGTGCGGTCGGGACCTGGACCGTGGCGGACGTGCCCGCCGGGATGGTTACCCGGAGGGTGAGGGTGCCGCCGGAGACCGACCAGTCGCTGGTCGCTTTCCCGTACGGGGTCTCGTAGTCCGAGGTGGCGGAGGTGAGGCCGCCGCCGGGTTGCGGGGCGATCCGCAGCGCCGAGTAGGCCGGGCCGGCCGGTGACAGGCCGCCGACCTGGCGGTACAGGAAGTCGCCGACCGAGCCGAGGCCGTAGTGGTTGAACGAGTTCATGCCTGGGTCGTTGAACGAGCCGTCGGTGCGGATGCCGTCCCAGCGTTCCCAGATCGTGGTGGCGCCTTTGCTGATCATGTAGCCCCAGCCGGGGAATCCCGGCTGTAGCAGGATCTGGTAGGCCGTGTCGGTGTGCCCGTGGCTGGCCAGGACTGGTAGCAGGTTCTCGACGCCGAGGAAGCCGACGGTCAGGTGTCCCCCGCTAGCGGCCACCTTCGAGGCGAGCTTGTCGGCGGAGGCCTGGACCCGGTTCGCGGGCAGCAAGCCGAAGGCCAGCGCCAGCACGTAGGCGGTTTGGGTACCACTGCCTACAGTGCCGTCGGATGCGACGAACCTGCTGGTGAACGCAGCGGCCACCCGGTCGGCGAGCGTGCCGTAGGTGGTGGCTTCGCTGGTGTGGCCGCTTGCCGCGGCCATGCGGGACAGCAGCCGGGCCGACCAGCCGAAGTACGCCGTGGAGATCAGGTCCTGGGCGGTGTTGTCGTTGACGTTGAGCCAGTCGCCGTAGGTCTCGTGGTCGCGGATGAGGTCGCTGCCTGAGGTGCTGCGCAGGTACTCGACCCACCTGACCATGGCCGCGAAGTGCGACTCGATGACCCGGACGTCGCCGTAACGCTGCCAGAGCGTGTACGGGATGATCACGCCCGCGTCGCCCCAGCCTGCCTTGCCGGCGCCGTCCAGCACTCCCGGGGCGACGTCGGTGAAGGCGCCGTCGGCGTGCTGTGCGTCGACGAGGTCGTCGGCGAACTTGCCCAGGAAGTTGCTCACGTCCACGTTGAACGTCGAGGTGGCCGCGAAGATCCCGATGTCGCCGGTCCAGCCGAGCCGCTCGTCGCGCTGCGGGCAGTCCGAGGGGATGGACAGCATGTTGGCGCGTTCGCCCCAGAGAATGTTGTGCTGCAGCTGGTTCACCATCGGGTTCGACGTGGTGAAGGTGCCGGTCTGGGCGCCGGTCGTCCACATCGCGCGTCCGGTGAGGGTGCTCGCGGTGGGCGCCGATGGCAGCCCGGTCAGTTCGACGTACCGGTAGCCGTGGACGGTGAACCGGGGTTCGTAGGTCTCGGTGCTTCCGGTGCCTGCCAGGGTGAATCGGTCGGTTGCCTGGGCTGCGCGGAGATTGTCGGTGTAGATGGTGCCGTCGGGGTTGAGGACCTCGGCGTGCCGCATGGTCACGGTCGTGCCCGCGGGTCCGGTCACCGCGAGGCGGTTCCAGCCGGTGAAGTTCTGGCCGAGGTCCGCCACACAAACGCCGGGTTTGGGCTGGGTGATCGTGACCGGGCGGAAGTCCTGCTGCACGGTCACTCCGTTGTCCACCTGGGACACCAGAGTGGGTTTGGCGTCGGTGCGGACAGTCGCGCCGGGCCAGGCACTGTCGTTGAACCCGGAGCTGTCCCAGCCGGCTGGCGCGAGCTGGGCGTCGTAGGTTTCGCCGTGGTAGAGGTCGTCGGACCGGATGGGCCCGTCGATGGTCTTCCAGGTGCCGTCGGTGCGGACGAGTGCGGTGGTGCCGTCGGTGAAGGTCAGCTGGAGCTGCGCTGAGTACCACGGTCGGGTGCCGTAGCGCTGGTTGCCTGCGAAGCCGATGCTGCCGGAGTACCAGCCGTTGCCCAGCATGGCGCCGAGCACGTTGTCGCCTTGGCGGATCTGGGCGGTCACGTCGTAGACCTTGTACTGCAGGCGTTTGGTGTAGTCCGTCCACCCTGGAGCGAGTACGTCGGTTCCCACGCGGGTGCCGTTGAGCCTGGTCTCCTGCAGGCCGAGCGCTGTGGTCAGCAGGCGTGCGGCCACGACCGGCTTGCTGACGGTGAAACCCTTGCGCAGCAACGGAGAGGGCGCGGTCACGGTGACATTCGAGCCCCACGGGCCGTTGCCGTAGGTGGTCAGTGCTTGTGCGGCGGGCCAGGTGCTGTCGTCGTAGCCGCGTTGCTGCCACCCGTTCGGGCCGGTCTGGCCGGATTTCCAGGCGCCGTCGGTGACAACGGTCGGTCCGTTCTGGACAGTCAGCTTGGCGATCACGCCGGCCGGGCTGGCGGAGGTGTTCTCGCTCTGCACGGCGATGGTGTTCGCGCCGGGGGTCAGTTTCCCGCTGAGGTCCACGACCGTGGCGCGCTTCCACGAGTCGGCCACCCGGGGCGAGGAACTCACCTGCGTGCCGTTGACCCACACAACCGCGGTGTCGTCACCGGTCACGACCAGGGACGCCTTCGCAGGCGCCGGGCCGAGATCCACCGTGCGCCGGAAGTAGCGGGTCGCGGCGGGCACACTGGTGGCCGGGTCGCCTTCGGGGTACCAGATCCAGCTCGCGCCACTGAGGTCCGGTGCGGCCCCGGACCTGCCGATGAAGTCGCCTGACCATTCGCTCGAGGGCGCGCGCAGACCGGTCTCGAACCGCTGGGTCGCGCTCCAGCCACTGGCGCGGCCATGTCCGTCCCACACCCGCACGCGCCAGGTGTAGGCAGTCATCGATGTCAACGCCGGGCCTCCGTAGGTCACGTCGACCTGTTTGTCCGAGGCGACCCGGCCGCTGTCCCAGATGTCGGTGCCGTTCTTGGACACCACCAGCTGGTAGGCGGACTGGCGCTGCTGCACCGCGGATGAGGTCAGCTTCCAGCCGAACCTCGGTTGGGCGTCGTCGATGCCCAACGGGTCGCGCTGGTGTTCGACGGTCCCGGTCGCGACGCTCAGCGGTGAGGCCGCCGCCGGGTCGGGCAGGACGACGTTCTGCCCCCATGGCGCCGTGCCGTAGGCGCCCAGATCCGTGACGCCCGGCCAGGCGCTGTCGGCGAATCCCGGCTGTTCCCAGCCGTCCGGGACGGTCCGCGAGGTCCTCCAGCTGCCGTCGGTGCCGACCGCGCTGGTCCCCGAGGCGGTAGTGACTCGCGCGCAGCCGAGTACACCGGCCGGTCCGCCGGTGTTGCGGACGGCGACCGCGAGGGTGTTGGTGCCCGCGACCAGCGCTGGCCGCAGGTCGACCGACACCGCGCTGCGCCAGGAGTCCGCGACACGGGCGGAGGAGGCCAGCGGCTTGCCGTTGAGCCAGACGTCGACGGTGTCGTCACCGGCCACGACGAACCGGGCGTCGCTGACGGCGCCCGCCGCGACAGTGAAACTCTTGCGGAAGTAGCGATACGCGGCAGGGGCGTCGGCCCGGGGATCGCCTTCCGGGTACCAGATCCAATGGGCGCAGGACAGATCGTCCGCCGGTGCGGCGTTGGCCACGGGCTGGACGACGGGAGCTAACAGGACTACGGCGGCTGCGGCGGCGGCTCGCCAGCTGTTCCAGAGCAGCATGCAGGGGCTCCTCGGGTTAGGACTGACGCGAGACTGAAACGTTTCAATCACCGTGGCTAGCGACTGTAATCAGTCCGTCACGGTCGCGCAATACTCCGGTCGTCGGCGGCAGCACCTCCGAGCGCGACAGAGGCAAACCCGAGGCAAACCCAGCAACCCCAGGACCGTCGCGACCATCGCCCACGCGGAATCCGTCGCCGGGTACTACTCGCTGTAGCCGATTGAGCGGACATTGGATCGGGACGATCTGGCATCGCCGGATCAGATGACCATCCCTGCGATGATCTCGATTTTCCCTGGGTCGATTCGAGGTGCAGCGGGGATTTCTGGAAGCGTTTCCAGTCACGGAGCCGCCAGCGGTCGGATCATTGGTGGGCTCATCAGCAGTATGTGGAATGTCCGCCGAAGGGTTAATCTGAGAGCGCTCCCATACCCTGCGAGAGGAGTTCTCATGCGAAGCACCATCCGTGCCCTCACCTCAGCTGTCGTACTGGCCGCGGGCACGATCTTGACGGGCGCCGCACCGGCCCACGCGGATGTGACCATCTGTGACCAGTTCGGGTCGACCACGATCCAGGGGCGCTACGTGGTCCAGAACAACCGGTGGGGCAGTTCGGCGACCCAGTGCATCAACGTCACGTCCACCGGGTTCCGGATCACGACCCAG
The DNA here is from genome assembly GCA_966244135.1 of uncultured Actinocrispum sp. Lineage (GTDB taxonomy): Bacteria > Actinomycetota > Actinomycetes > Mycobacteriales > Pseudonocardiaceae > Kibdelosporangium. Next base: position 4,455 of record CBIMJO010000024.1, read on the forward strand.
CAAGGCTCCAAGCCGACCAACGGCGCGCCGCTGTCGTACCCGTCGGTGTTCCTCGGCTGCCACTACACGAACTGCTCCCCCGGCTCGACGCTGCCGTTGCAGGTCAGCCGGATTCGCAGCGCGCCGTCGTCGATCACCTACCGGTATGTGGGCGGGACGTTCGACGCCGCGTATGACATCTGGCTCGACCCGACGCCCAAGACCAATGGCGTGAACCAGATGGAGATCATGATCTGGTTCAACCGCCAGGGGCCGATCCAGCCCGTCGGCGGCGTCACCGGTAACACCTCGATCGGCGGCCGCAGCTGGCAGGTGTGGCAGGGCAACAACGGGTCGAACAACGTCATCTCGTATGTCGCGCCCTCGCCGATCACCTCGTGGTCGTTCAGCGTGCTCGACTTCGTCAACGACGTCCGGGCTCGCGGATTGATCACCACCGCGTGGTACCTGACCAGCATCCAAGCCGGCTTCGAGCCGTGGAGCGGCGGCGGCGGCCTGTCCGTCGACACCTTCTCGGCGTCGGTCAGCGGATAACCCACCCGGAGGGGCGGCGGCCGTCCGTCGCCCCTCTCGGCTATGCGGTGGGTTCGGTGACCTTGGCCAGAAAGCCCGAGAGAGCGGTCATCGTGCGGGAGACCTGTTCCGGCAGACTCAGCGACTCGTTGGGGCGGCCGTCGGCGGTCTTCTTGCCGCGCAGGTACAGCGAGCAGGCCAGGTCGCTGCAGATGTAGGTGCCCACGGAGTTGCCGAGCTGGCCGCTCTTGCCGGCTTTGCGGGCGGTCATCAGGGACACGCCGTTGCCGAGGTGGGTGGTCAGGCACAGCGAACACATGCTGCGCCGCAGCTGGCCGGTGCTGGCGGCGCGGCGCAGGGCGATGCCGACGATCCGCTCCCCTGTGTCGGTGACGAGGTAGGCGCGGTCGGGGGCGGCGGGGTCGGTCCAGCCGAGGAAGTCCAGGTCGTCCCACGGGCGAGTGGCCAGGTCACGGGGCACGGCCAGTCGCTTCGCCTCGCCCTTGCTGCAGTTGACGAACGACGCGCGGATCTGTTGTTCGGTGACTGGTCGCATACGAACGACGCTAGCTTTCCTAGGGGTCCTAGGCAAATAATTAAGGCCTCTAGGAAGAGGTGGCGTGTGGCACGTGCAGGACTGAGCCCGGAGCGGGTGACTGAGGCCGCAGCGGAGATGGCCGACGAGGTCGGGTTCGGCAACGTGACCGTCTCGGCACTCGCGCGGCGGTTCGGGGTCAAGGACGCGAGCCTGTACTCGCACATCCGCAACGCCCAGGACCTGCGGATACGCGTCGCACTGCAGGCGCTCACCGAGCTGGCCGACCAGGTGGCCGAAGCGCTGGCCGGGCGGTCAGGCAAGGACGCCCTCACAGCGTTCGCCGGGGCCTACCGCAGCTACGCCAAGGCACATCCGGGCCGGTACGCGGCGATGCAGATCCCCCTCGACCCCGAGACCGCCCGCACCAGCACCGGTCCCCGCCACGCGGAGATGACGCGAGCCATCCTGCGCGGATACGCACTGACCGAACCGGACCAGACCGATGCGGTCCGGCTTCTGCACAGCGCGTTCCACGGGTTCGTGAGCCTCGAGAAGTCCGGCGGCTTCGACCACACCCCGCGCTCCATCGACGACTCCTGGGCCAGGGGCCTGGACGCGCTCGACACGATGCTGCGGAACTGGCCCGCTGGTTCGCCGTCAGACGGATGACCACCGCATCGGTAACTTGGCTGGCATGGGGGAATCGCTGTATCCGGACCTGGTCGGCGCGGGTGGCCTTGAGGCCGTGCTCCGGGCCGCGTGTCCAGGCTGCGATATCGCCATGCGGGAGTCTCGCGGTGCCTTCGATGGCTTCGTCGCCACGGTGAGCAGGGGCGACCGGGCCGTCAAGGTCATGCCGTACCGAGACGAGCGCCTGTTCCGCGTGCGGCACCAGTTGCGGACGGCGTGGCTGAGCTGGCTGGCCACGACCGACCTGGCGGAGGTCACTGGATCCGCTTCGACCTGGCTCGGCGGCGCCACCGCACGGGAACTGGCGGCTGCGTGGCCGTTCGCCGACTTCGTCGATGTCGCCGACGCGTACGAGAGCGGCGACAAGACCGAGTTGTGGTGGCAGTTGTACCGCGCGAACGATCGGCTCGGCCTGGCCGAGTTCGTCGAGGCGGCGATGCGGGAGGCTCGGCTGCGGCGGATGTTCCCGTTCAGGTCGATGTACTGGATGTCGTTCCGGCCGACCGTCAACGAGTACTGGGTGCCCGGCCCATGGGTGCGAGCGGTCGGCAACGGACGGTTCACGGTCGTTGAGGATCGGCGGGTGGAACCCGCGGTCACCTACGACGCCGTCGAGGCGGTTCAGGTGTGCGTGGCGGAGATCGACCGCCTCGGCGTGCCGTCGCCCGAACAGTTCCGCTCCGGGAACTACCAGTCTCTGCGCCGCCGACCTGACTGAGGCGACAGCGGTTCGCTTAGGTGTGCGAGACCCAGGAGGAGCCGAGGAGCACCAGGGCGTCGGCGCTGGTCGAGCCGGGTTCGGCGGAGCCGACGAGGAGGTACTGGCCGGTGGCTCCGCGCACGTCGAACGTCCGGTAGGTCAGCTCGATGCGGCCGACGATGGGGTGGTTGAACCGCTTGATCCGCACGGAGCTGCCGTCGACGCGGTTGGCGTTCCAGAGGGTGGCGAACTCTGGGCTGCTGGCCAGCAGTTCGTCGACCAGAGGGGTGACTTCGGCGGGGTCGTAGCCGCTGGCCAGGCGCAGGGTGTGCACGGAGGCGGCGGCGATCTCGGCCCAGTCGGCGAACAGGTCCCTGGCGGCGGGGTCGTGGAAGATGGCGCGGGCGATGTTGTCGCGGTGGGCCAACGGTGCCAGCAGGGCGTCGGCGAGATCGTTGGTGGCCAGCAGGTCCAGGCGGCGGTTGGTCACATAGGCGGCCGCGGCGGGGAACGTGTTCATCAATCGCCGCAACGCGGGATCGACATTCGCGCGCGGCGGCACGTACGGGATCAACCCGGCCAGGCGGTAGGCATGCATCAGCCCTTCGATGTCCAGCCGCAGCGCGCGCCCGATCGCGTCCACGACCGGCGCCGACGGTTTGCGTTCGCTGCCCTGCTCCAGGCGCGTGTAGTAGTCGGCGCTGACACCCGCGAGGCCGGCGACCTCTTCCGGGCGTAACCCGGTGAGGCGCTGGCCGGTGCCGGCGAGGCCCGCGGTGGCCGGATCGACCTGGGCCCGTTGCGCCCTGAGGAACTCGCCCAGCTCGTTTGCGGTCACGAGATCACCGTAACAGTGTCGAGGCGGGTGTTCTGTGGTGCGATTGACTGTCAGTTCGTGCGCTGTCACTGGGAGGGGTCATCACTGTTCGGCGGGGGTGGTCGATCGCCCTGATCGTGTTGTGCCAGGGATCGCAGGCGCTGGTGATCGGCGGGATCGCGTTGTTCATGCCGTTGATCCGCGCGGACCTGCACCTGAGCTACGCGCAGGGCGGGACGCTGGCGGCGGTGTCGACGTTCACGTACGCGTTCATGCAGGTGCCGGTGGGTGTGTTGGCCGACCGGGTGGACGCCAAGAAGCTGCTGCTGGTGGGGTTGCTGGGGACGAACGTGCTGGCCGCGGGGTTCGCGGTGATCGACTCCTACCCGTGGCTGGTGGCGATCCAGGCGGTCAGCGGGATCTTCCGGTCGCTGTCGTTCGCGCCAGGGCTGATCCTGATCGGCCGGCAGTTCCCGCCGGGCAAGCAGGCCACCGCGATGGGCCTGTACGTGGCGGGCGGGTTCTCCTCGTCCATCGTGCTCAACCTGACCGGGCCGCTGCTGGTCGGCCCGCTGGGCTGGCAGGGCGTGTTCCTGGTGACCGCCGGGTTCGGGATCCTGACGTTGATCGCGTACTGGCTGATCGGCGCGGACGGCAGGATCACCGGTCAGCGCAAGCAGCCGCCGCTGCGGGAGCTTCCGCGGCTGCTCAAGCACCCGGTCGTGGCGATCACCGGCGTGATCCAGTTCGTCCGGCTGGCGGCCACGCACGGGACCATCCAGTGGCTGCCGACATTCGTGAACGAACAGAAGTGGTTCTCACTGCAGACCGCCGGCTGGCTGGTGGCGATGGGCGCCGCGCTGACGGCGCCGTCGAACATCATGGGCGGGTACGTGGCCGACAAGACCGGGCGGCCGCGCGCGGTCGTCGGGATCTCCCTGGCCGTGATCGCGTTGTCGCTGGTCGGGTTCGTGCTGGTGGACTCGCTGGTGATGCTCGTGGTCGCGGTCGCGGTGAACTCGATCGTGATCCAGCTGTACTTCGGGCCGCTGTTCGCGATCCCGATCTCCTATCTCGGGCGTGAGGTGGCCGGTGCGATCAGCGGGTTCGGCAACTTCTGCGCCAACCTCGGCGGGTTCACCGCGGTGTGGGTGATGGGCGCGCTCAAGGACGCGACCGGGTCGTTCACCCTCGGGTTCCTGCTGCTGGCCGGGCTGTGCGCGGTCGGGATCGCGGCGGTGCTGGCGTTGAGCCGGATCCCGGTTCAGCAGCTGGAGAGCACGCCCAGCAACTGAGCCACGGTGTCGGCCATGGCATCGCGCGCCGGGGCTAGGTACTTGCGTGGATCCGTGGTGGTCAGGCCTTTTTCGCGCAGGGCACCGGTGAAGGCCACGTTCAACGCCGTCCCGATGTTGATCTTGACCATGCCGTGCCGGATGGCCTCCCGCAGCTCGGTGTCCGGCACACCCGAGGAGCCGTGCAGCACCAACGGCACGGGTACGGCGTCACGCAGGCGCGCGATGAGCGAGTGGTCGAGGGCGGCCGTGCGGGTCGTCATCGCGTGTGAACTGCCTACCGCCACGGCGAGTGCGTCGACTCCCGTTGCCTCGACGAACGCACGGGCCTCATCGGGGTCTGTCCGCGCACCCGGTGCGTGCGCGCCGTCTTTGCCGCCGACCTCACCGAGTTCGGCCTCGATCCACAACCCGGCCGACCGCGCCCAGTCCGCGGCCTTCTTGGTCGCGCGGACGTTCTCGGCGTACTCCAGCCGCGAGGCGTCGTACATGACCGAGCCGCACCCGGCGTCCGCGGCCTGGCGCAGCAGGATGTCGTCTTCGACGTGATCCAGGTGCAGCGCGACCGGCACAGCGGCTTCGGCGGCCAGGGCGGCGGTCGCGCGGGCGATGGGCAGCAGCCGGCCGCCGTGGAACCGCACGCAGTTCTGGCTGATCTGCAGCAACACCGGTAGGCGGGCGGTCTCGGCACCGGCGATGACGGCTTCGGCGTGCTCCAGGGTGATCACGTTGAACGCGCCCACCCCGGTGCCGGAGGTCACGGCCTGGTTGATGATCGCGGAGGTGGGCAGCAGCATCACGCCTCCCGGACGGTGATCAGCCCGGCGAGCCGCCGGTAGGTGGAGTCGTCGAACGCGCCCGCGACCGGCGTGCACACCGCCGCCGCGGACAGTGCGACCGCGTCGGCCAGCAGGTCCGGCCACGGTTTGCCGAGACGCAGTCCCCGGGCGAGTGCTGCGGTGAACGCGTCACCCGCGCCGGTCGCGTTGCCGGTCACCGCGGGCGGGCAGGCGTGCCAGGCGCCGTCCGATGTGGACAGACACGCACCCTGGGCGCCGAGGGTGGCCGCGACCGGGACGCCCAGCTGGGCGCAGTCGGCCGGGAGGTCAGGTTTCCGGCCGAGCAGCCTGGTCAGTTCCTCGAGGTTGGGCTTGATCAGCGCCGGACCAGCGGTCAGACCGTGGCGCAGGGGGTCGCCGTCGGTGTCGAGGATGACCGGCGCGGGCGAACGGCGGATCAGCTGCGCGTATCCGTCGACCGGCGCCCCCGGCGGCAGACTCCCGGACAACACCACGACATCGGCCCGCGCGGCGAGCAGGTCGAACTCGGTGAGCAGCGCTGCCCACTCCCAGTCGCTGATCTGCGGCCCGGGCTCGTTGAACAGTGTTGCCTCGTCGTCGGACACCACGGTGACCGTGCGGCGGCTCGGCCCGGCGATCGGCACGAACCCAGGCAGCCGGGACCGCAGCACGTCATCGGCCAGGCCGGTGGCGTACACGGGTTCGCCGAGCTGGGTGAGCACGTCGGCGACGTTGACGCCTTTGCCGCCCGCGCGGGTGTGCACGTCCTGAACCCGGTGTGTGCCGCCCCGGCGCAGGGTGTCGACGCGATAGGTCACGTCGAGCGCGGCGTTCGGGGTGACGGTGAGGATCATGCGAGCCGCCATGCGCTGATCGCCGCGCCCAGCCGCCCCGCGGTCGCGCCGAGCGCGGCTTTGACCACGCGCGGCGGTATCCGCCACGCGATCCGCGCGGCCAGCTCGGCGCGCAACGGTTCCATGAGCGTGTCACCGGCCTCAGCCAGGCCGCCGCCGATCACGATCACCGCGGGGTCGAGCAGCATCGTGTACGTGGTCAGCGCATACGACAGAGCGCAGATCGCGTCGGCCACCACGGCCCGCGCCCTGGGGTCGGTCGAGGTGATCACGTCGGCGGCGGTGACACCGGGCTTGCCATAACGACGCACCAGGGCTGCAGCAGATGCGTAGGTTTCCAAGCATCCGCGTTGCCCACATGCGCACGGCTCGTCGCCCACCGGGACCGGTGCGTGCCCGATCTCCCCCGCCATCCCGGCCGCACCCCGGTACGGCCGGCCGCCAATGACCGCGGTACCGGCGATGCCGGTACCGATCGGCAGGAACAGAAAATCCTGCATCCCTTGTGCCGCACCGAACTCGGCCTCGGCCAGCGCTCCCGCGCGCACGTCGTGCACGAGCGCCACGGGCAGGCCGAGGCGTTCGGTGGCGATCGCGCGCAACGGCAGGTCACGCCAGCCGAGGTTGGTGGAGTAGCGGGCGATGCCGTTGTGTTCGTCGACGATCCCTGGCACTGCCAGCCCCACCGCGTCCGGTGTCCCGGCGGCGGCCACCAGATCGGCGGCGAACGCCAGGATGCCCTCGACGGTGTCGGGTTGCCGCAGCGTGGGCCGCTGCTCAGCGGCCGTGCTGGTGCCGTCCGGGGCGACGACCGCGCCCTTCATCAGCGTTCCGCCGACGTCCAGCGCGACGACGTTCATGTCAAGATCACGGATCGGGTCAGGCTGCGCGGGGCGTCCGGGTTGAGGTTGCGGCGGGCGGCCAGGTCGATCGCCATCCGCTGCGCGCGCACCAGCTCGGCCTGCGGGTCGAGCATCGTCAGCTGCAGCTCGGCGCCGGTCGCGCGGACCTCGTCGACCAGGCCGTCGGGGGCGTCGCCGAACATCCACACCAGGGAGGCGACGTCGGCGATGGCGATCGGGCCGTGCCGGTACTCCATCGCCGGGTAGGACTCGGCCCAGGCCTGTGCGGCCTCGCGGACCTTCAGCGCGGCCTCGTTGGCCAGGCCCACCGTCCAGCCCGCACCGAGGAACGTGACCTGGCGGAACCCGTCGGTGTCGGCGGGCAACGGCATGTGCAGTGCGCGTTCGGCCTGTTCGGGCAGCCCGGACACGTCCTGGCCGAGGTGCGCGCGCAGCAGCGTGAGCAGGGTCGTGGGGAACCGGGTCTGCACGACTGAGCGCTCGTCGGCGAAGTCCAGCACGATCACGTCGTCGCTGTGGTCGGCCGCGGGACTGCCGGGTACGGCGGTGATCGTGAGCGTCGCGGCATGCCCGTGCACCACGGACATCGCGCGCAGGACTTCGGTCGTCGTGCCCGAGCGGGAGATCGCCACCACGCGGTCGTAGCGGCGGCTGGTCGGGAACTCCGAGGCGGCCCATGCGTCGGTCTCTCCCAAGCCCGCGCGTTCCCGCAGCACGGCGTACGCCTGCGCCATGAACAAGGACGTGCCGCAGCCGATCACCGCGACCCGCTCGCCCGGCTCGGGCAGTCCGCCCGGCCCGCTCGCGGCCAGGTCGATGGCGTGCCGCCAGCAGTCCGGCTGGCTCGCTATTTCCTCCGCCGCGTGACTCATGCGTCTCCAGGTGCGATCTTGTGAGCGTTTCTGCTTCATATTAGTTCGAAGAGTGCAGTTTCACGCAAGACTGGGCGTGGTTGTTGGCGTTCCGCGCTGTTTACTGTGACTATCTGCACCGATCAACTGACTGGCCGGCTGCACACGGGCCTGGAGGCATGCACTATGGCGTCGCACGAGCGATGGAACGCCCTGCTGGAGATCATCGCGCGGGACGGGCGCCTGGAAGTCGAGTCCGCCGCCAGCGAGCTGGACGTGTCCACCGCGACCATCCGCCGCGACCTGGACCGCCTGGCCCAGCAGCAGATGGTGACCCGCACGCGCGGCGGCGCGACGGCCAACAACGTCTCCTACGACCTGCCGTTGCGCTACAAGACCGCGCGGCATGCCACCGAGAAGGAACGCATCGCGCGTGCCGCGGCAGCGCTCATCCGCCCCGGCGCTGTCGTCGGTCTCAACGGCGGTACGACGACAACGGAGGTCGCGCGGGCGCTCGCAACGCGCGCGGATCTGCACGCGACAGCAGGCGAACCTGCACTCACGGTCGTCACGAACGCACTGAACATCGCCAACGAACTGACCGTCCGCCAGCACGTGAAGATCGTGGTCACCGGCGGTGTCGTGCGCCCGCAGTCCTATGAGCTGACCGGGCCGCTGGGCACGTTAGTGCTCGAACAGCTCACCACCGACCATCTGTTCCTCGGCGTCGACGCGGTCAGCCCCGCCGCCGGGGCCACCGCGTACAACGAGGGCGAAGCGAGCATCAACCAGCTCATGGTGGCCCGCAGCCGCCAGGTCGTGGTCGTCGCCGACTCGTCCAAGCTCGGTCGGCACGCCTTCGCCCGGATCTGCGACATCCGCCAGGTCGACGTCGTCATCACCGACTCCGGCGCGGACAGCGCGATCGTCGCCGAGTTCACCGACGCGGGTGTTCAGGTCATCCGTGCCTGAGCGGGGACAATCGAAGTGTGTCCCGCGTCGTCCCCCGTGTGAGGGTGGGTCGTGTGCTTCCCATCGTCGTGATCGCCTTGGTGCTGGTGTTCTCCGCGATCTGGGGCCTGCAGCGCAAGCTGATCTATTTCCCCGGCCGCGATCTGCCGCCGGTCGCCGATGTCCTGCCAGGGGCCCGCGAGGTCCAGTTCGGCACCGATGACGGGCTCACTTTGAGCGGCTGGCTCGTGCCACCACGCGCACCCGGGCCCAGCTACATGATGCTCGTCGCCAACGGCAACGCGGGCAACCGCGCGGATCGTGCGTCCCTGGCAGCGGCCTTGGCCGACGCGGGCATGGCTGTTCTGCTGTTCGACTACCGCGGTTACGGCGGGACTCTCGGCAGCCCCAGCGAGGACGGCCTCGCCCGGGACGCACGCGCCGCCTACACCTACCTCACCGACACCCTCGACATCCCAGCCGATCAGCTGATCTACCTCGGCGAAAGCCTCGGCGCCGCGGTCGTCACCCAGCTCGCGGCCGAACACCCACCCGCCGGACTGGTGCTCCGCTCCCCGTTCACCTCGCTGGCCGCCGTCGGCCACGAGCACTACCCGTTCCTGCCCGTCAGCCTGCTGCTGCGCGACACCTACCCCGTCGCCGACACCATCACCAAGGTCAAGGTCCCGACCTCGGTCGTGCTGGGCACCGCGGACACCGTCGTCCCACCTGAGCAGAGCCGCACCGTCGCTCAAGCCGCGGGCGCCCGGGTCGTCGAGGTCCAGGGCGCCGACCACAACGACCCGGCGCTCACCCACGGCCCCCAGCTCATCGCCGCCGTCACCGCTGTCGTGGGCTGACCCGGGAAATCCTCCCGGCCGTCGCAGTATTAGTCGAACGGGCTGCAGAGGTCCACGTCGTTGCCGTCGGGGTCGCGCAGCTTCGAATAGCGCATACCCCAGAACGCGTCCCACGGTTCCTTGTGACCGGTGTACCCGGCGGCGACCATGTCCTTGTAGACCACGTCGACCTCATCGCGGGACTCGACCTGCACCTGCAGCACCACGGGGTGCCCGGTGCCGCGTTGCCACTCGGGGTCGAACGAACGGATCGTCTCCTCGGTGTCCCAGGCCATCATGATCCCGCCGGGCAGCTCGATGTGCACATGCGGCTCGGTGTCCGCCGATGCCGGGATGTCGAGCCCGAGGCGGCGGTAGAACGCCAGCGAACGGGCCATGTCGGCCACCGCCAGTTGAATCGCACTCACACGAATACTCATGCCGGCCACGCTAGGACCGCGGGCCGGCATGAGTCTTGAACGAATCGGACGCCTACTCGACCGTGACGGACTTGGCCAGGTTGCGCGGCTTGTCGATGTCCCGGCCCAGCGCCGCGGCCACGTGGTAGGCCAGCATCTGCAACGGGATGGTCAGCAGGATCGGGTCCAGCTCCGGCTCGTTGGCCGGCACCCGCAGCACCGCGTCCGCCAGGCCGTCGGGCAGATCGGCGTTGGTCACCGCGATCACCGGGCCACCGCGCGCCTTGATCTGCTCGATCGTGCCGATGTTCTTGGCCAGCAGCTCATCCCGCGGCACCACGACCACCGAGGGCATGTGCGGGTCGATCAACGCCAGCGGGCCGTGCTTGAGCTCCGCGGCCTGGTAGGCCTCGGCGTGCACGTAGGAGATCTCCTTGAGCTTCTGCGCGCCCTCCCGCGCCACCGGCCAGCCCCGCACCCGCCCGATGAAGAACATGTGCTCGGCGGCCGCGTACTTCCCGGCCACATCGGCGATCTCGTGATCCAGGCCCAGCACGGTGTCGATCTGGTCGGGCAACGCCTGCAACGCCTGGACCAGCCGGGCACCGTGCGCCGCCGAGAGGTCCCGGACCCGGCCCAGCAGCAACGCCAGCATCGCGAACGACACCGCCATGTTCGTGAACGCCTTGGTCGACGCCACCGACACCTCGGGGCCCGCGTGCAGGAACACGCCGCTGCCGCATTCCCGCGCGACCGCGCTGCCGACCACGTTGACCGCGCCGATCACGTTGCCGCCCTTGCGTTTCAGCTCCTGCACCGCGGCGAGCGTGTCGAGGGTCTCGCCGGACTGGCTGATCGCCACATACAAGGTGTCGGGGTCCACGACCGGGTTGCGGTAGCGGAACTCGGACGCCGGTTCGGCATCGGCGGGGATCCGGGCCAGCTCCTCGACCAGGTTCGCACCCATCTGCCCGGCGTAATAGGCGGTGCCGCAGCCGAGGAACTTCACCCGCCGCACACTGCGCAGCTCACGCGGCTCCATCCGGATGCCGCCCAGGTGCGCGGTGGCGAACCGGATGTCGAGGCGCCCCCGCAGCGCGCGGCGCACGGCCTCGGGCTGCTCGGCCATCTCCTTGCGCATGAAGTCGGAGAACTCGCCCAGCTCGTAGTCCTCGTCGGTCAGCTCCACGGTCTGCGCGCGGCCGGTGGTGTGGAAGTCGTTCGCGCGCACGGTCGCGATCTCGCCGTCCTCCAGGTACACCACCCGCTGGGTGTACCGGACCAGCGCGGCCACGTCCGAGGCGATGAACATCTCGCCCTCACCGACACCCAGCACGATCGGCGACCCGTTGCGCGCCACCACCAGCTCGTCCGGGCGCTTGGAGTCCAGCACCACCAGCCCGTAGGTGCCCTCGACCCCGCGCAGCGCGGCGCGCACCGCCTCCTCCAGCGTCTCGGCCTGCTCGGCGGCCGCGGCGATCAGGTGCGCCAGCGCCTCGGTGTCGGTCTCCGACACCAGCACCACGCCCGCCGCGGTCAGCTTGCTGCGCAGCTCATCGGAGTTCTCCACGATCCCGTTGTGCACCACCGCGAACCGGCCCGTGGCGTCGATGTGCGGGTGCGCGTTGGTGTCGTTGACCTCGCCGTGCGTGGCCCACCGGGTGTGCGCGATGCCGACCCCGCCAGGCTGCTTGCCGACCTGCTCGCGCAGCTCCCGCACCCGCACCGCGGCCTTGTGCACCTTGAGGCGGCCCCGGTGCACCAACGCCAGCCCGGCCGAGTCATATCCCCGGTACTCCAGCCGCTGCAGTCCCTCCAGGAGGACCGGCGCCGCTTCCCGCTGCCCGACATAGCCGACGATCCCGCACATACGCAAAGTCCCTTTCAGCCGTACACGATCCGCCGCAGCTGCCGCTCCGACAGCTCCGGTGCCGCGACCCGCCGCTCGGTCAGCTCGGCCGCGATCACCGGCCAAATCCGTGCGTTGCCGTAGTGCCGGCGACGCAGCTCCGCGTGCCGGCGGCGGACGAACTGCTCGGCCGTCTCGCCGAAGTAGGCGATCACATCGGCCACCAGCCGCTCGGCGGTGTCCGGTGCCAGCCCGGTCGTGGCGACGACGTGCCGGACCAGTTCGGTCTGGGTCATGGCGCCCGAGCCTGACACCTCGCGGCCCTCAACTCAACTCCTGTGCCCGAAATCGGGCACAGATCCAGCGGAGAACACGTTCAGGCGACTTTGTTGGGAACATGCAACCCGCAGCGGCGCCGTGGGCGTGACTAGTGCGGTACCGCAGGAACACCAGCACCAGGGAGAGGTCGATGAGAGACCGGGACACCGGGTTCACGGATTTCTTCGTGAACCGGGCCGACGCCCTGCGCCGCACGGCCTACCTGCTGTGCGGTGACTGGCACCGGGCGGAGGACCTGGTCCAGACGTCGCTGAGCAAGCTCTACCTGGCCTGGGGGCGGATCACCCGGCACGACTCGCTCGACGCGTATGCCCGCCAGACCCTCGTGCGGACGTTCCTGTCCGAACGCAGGCTCGGCTGGTTCCGCAACGAGCGGGTGACCGACGACCCCACCGAGACCCCAGCACCGGGCCACGGGTTCACCGAGGACCGGATCGTCCTGCTGGAGGCGCTCAAACGGGTCCCGCCGGGGCAACGCACCGTGCTGGTGCTGCGGTACTGGGAGGACATGTCGGTCGACGAGACCGCCGCGCTCCTCCGATGTTCGACCGGGACGGTGAAAAGCCAGGCCGCGCGGGGGCTGCAGACGCTGCGCGGGCTGCTCACCACCCATCTGGCAGCTCAGCACCCCGACCGAAAGAGGACCGAATGAACGAGCAGGAGCTGCGCGACGGCCTGCGCGACGCCATGGCGGCCAGCAGCCCACCGCCACCGATGAGCCCCACCTCCGCACTCGACGCGGCCCAACGCGCGCACCGGCGCCGCCGTGCCCGCTGGGCCGGAGCCGGTGCCGCGGTCGCCGTGGCGGCACTCGCCGCCGGAGCGGTCCTGGCCGTCAACCGCGGCCCCGCCGAACTGCCGATCGTGGACCCCGCCGCCGCGGGCGGGAAGCCCACGCCGGGCGGGGACACCAAGCCGCAGTGGCCAGACGGGCAGACAGACCGCACCGCCCGCAACGGCCCCCGCGCCGAGAAGAGCGTCACCTTGCTTCAGGCCGTGACCGGGGCCTTGCCGCCGGCGCTGGGCGTGGACACCGACCTGAAGTACCCGCAGAGCAACGACCCGGTGACCGCACCCCAGTCGCAGTACGTCGACACGATCAACGGTAAGCAGGTCTGGGAGTACATGGCCAGCGCGGAGGTCTATGCCAAGACCGCGCCGAAGGCCGGCAGTGCCCGCGTCGTTGTTCAGGTGCACACCCCCGGCAACACCGATCCCACCGAACCCTGCGCGCTGGCGCAGAGCTTCTGGGGGGCCGGCGGCACCTGTGAGACCAAAGACGTACAGGGCAAGAAGGTGGGTGTCGCCACCGGCACCGAGCACGGCTCGACCAGGCAGACCGCGGCCTACCGCTACAGCGACGGCACCGTCGTCTACGCGAGCCAGTCGACCAGTCCCCGCAACGCCATGAGCCCAGGTGGCGGCATGACCACCCAGCCGCTGACCGTCGACCAGCTCACCGCGTTCGTGCTCACCCCCGCGTTCAAGCTCCCCTGACCGTCCCGCCCCTGCCTTTCCCATTGGTGGTACCGTTACCAACAATGGGAAAGGCAAGAGCTGCGGGGCGCGCGGTGGTCGTGAACGGGCGCTCCGTGTATGTCGAGGAGTCCGGGAAGGGCCCTGGCTGGGTCGTGTTCGAGGCCGGCCAGGGCCTGGGCCGGACCTGCTGGGACGCCGTGGTCCCGTTGCTGGCTTCCGAGGCCCGGCTGGTGGCCTATGACCGCGCCGGTTTCGGTCGCAGCGAGCGTGTTCCGGCCGGTCTGGGGATCGACGACATGGCCGCCGACCTCGCCGCGTTGATCACTACCGTCGCGCCCGAGCCCGTGGTGCTGGTCGCGCACAGCATGGGTGGGCTCGTCGCCCGCTGCGCGCTGGCGGACCTGCGGCTTCGAGGTCTCCTGCTGCTCGACCCGACCCCCGAGACCGCGCCGGTCTACGACACATTCGACAAGACCGCCGCCCGGGTCGACCGCTCCCTGGCCATTGCGCAGGTGCTCGTCCGGTTCCGGCCGCTGGCCCGGCTGCTCAGCCGCAACGTTCAGCGCGTCTTCACCGCCGACACCTACGCCACCATGCTCGCCGAGGATTTCGTGCCCGCCGGGATCGCCCAGACCCGCAACGAGATCAAGGCCGTGGCGGCGGCCATTCCCCAGTTCCGGACCGACCCGCCGACCCCGCCCGCGTGCCCGACGATCCTGCTCTCGGCGTCCCGCGACGACCTCGCCGAACACCAGCGACGCTGGGTCTCCGGGCTGCCGGACGGGCAGTTCGAACACGTCGACTCCGGCCACTTCATCCAGGCCGAACAGCCCACTCTCGTCGCCGACCGGATCGGCCGGCTGCTCGAAGGAGCCTGACCATGCGCGCATCCGATGAGGACCGGTCCAAGGCCGCGGCCCTGCTGCAAGCCGCCACCGCCGACGGCCGCGTCTCGGTCAACGAACTCGACACCCGCCTGGCCACCGTCTACCAGGCCACCACCCGCGACGAACTCGACTCAGTGGTGAAGGACCTGCAGCCGGTCCCCGCGCCCGGTTCGCCCAGCGCCACCAAGGATGTCGGCGTGATCAGCGACTTCGTCCGCGAAGGCCGCTGGGTCGT
>CBIMJO010000025.1:0-19341 GCA_966244135.1 uncultured Actinocrispum sp.
GGAGCGAGGTCGGGATCACCACGTCGCGCATCTCCACCGACTGCACCGTGACGCCCCACGGCGTGCAGCGCTCATCGATCAATTTCTGGAGCTCTGACTCGACACGTTCCCGGCCGCGGAGCAGGTCGCCCTGGCCGACCCGTGCGGTGTCACCGTGCGCGGCGATCGTGGCCTCCAGGTGGTCGGTGGTGATGGCGAAGCCGTCGGGCAACTCACCGTCTACATCACACATCTGGCCGACACCGAACACCCGGCCGACATCGAGCAGCACACCGCGACCCGCGATCAGGCCGGCCGTGGTCTCGATGCCGGTGATCCGGTCGCCCTCGCTGGTCACGACGTCCCCAGCGCGCCGGCCGTTGTAGGCGACGCCGTGGTCGAAGATGTGGCCGAGGCCGTCCCACTGCGTCGAGACCTGCAACGGCATGGAGATCACGTCGTCGGCCCCGCCGATGCCGTGCGGGAAGCCCTGCGTGCCGCGCTCGGCGTCCGTGCCTGTGTCGAGCATGGTGTGCACGGGATTGGTGCGCCGGCGCCAGCCCTTCTGCGGGCCGTTCGCGTCGAAACGTTGCGCCAGCGAGAAACTCGCGCCCCTGCGGACGAGCGCGGCGCCTTCGCGGCGTTTGGTCTCGTCCAGGTAGTTCAGCGTGCCGAGGACGTCGTCGGCGCCCCAGCGGCCCCAGTTGGAGCACCGCTTGGCGGCCGCCGCGATCGCGCCCTCGGGATCGGTTCGGTCCACCACCTCACTGTCGGTGACAGCGAGGTATCAGGGAAGCCGAAATCGTGAATGTGCGGTATCGACGGCATTGATACCGTGGCAGGTCATGAACCTCGCGCGGCTGGACCTGAACCTCCTGGTGGCACTGGACGCCCTGCTGCAGGAACGCAGCGTGACGCACGCGGCTGAGCAGATGGGACTCAGCCAGCCCGCGGTGTCGGCCCAGCTGAGCCGGTTGCGCCGGCACTTCCACGACGAGCTGCTGGCCCGGGCCGGCAACCAATACCGGCTCACCCCGCTCGCTCTGCAGCTCAAGGAACGCGTGCGGGTCGCACTGTCCGGTGTGGAGCGGGTGTTCGCTGCCGAGCCCGACTTCGACCCGGCGTCCTCGACCCGCGAGTTCTCGCTGCTGATGAGCGACTACGGGGTCGCCGTACTCGGCCCCCACATCGCCGCCCTGCTCGCCGAGGAGGCCCCCAGCACACGGCTCCGGTTCCCCGCGAACACGCCGAAGATGGTCGACGCGGCCGCCCAGGTACTGATCAACACCGACCTGCTCGTCATCCCGCACGGGTTCGTCGATGACCTGTCCCACCATGACCTCTACCGCGATGAGTGGGTGTGCATCGTGGCAGTCGGCAACATCGAGATCGGTCAGTCGCTGACCGTCAAGCAGCTGGAGACCATGCCGTGGGTCGTGACCTACCACGGCCCCACCGCGTCCACACCGGCCGCGCGGCAGATGCGCATGCTCGGTATCGAACCGCACGTGCAGGTGGTCACCGAGACGTTCCTGACCGTGCCAGGACTCGTCGCGGGCACGAACCGGGTCGCGCTGCTGCAACGGCGCCTCGCCGACCGGATACCCGACGAACTCGGGGTGCGGGCGCTGCCCTGCCCGTTCGAGGCCGGCCCGCTGGTGGAAGCCATGTGGTGGCACCCGATGTACGACAACGACCCCGAACACCGCTACCTCCGGGACCTCGTCGTGCGCGCCACCCGCATCGACGCCGCTGATACGGCGCTTCGGCAGAAGTGATTTCCGCTCACGCCACCCCCACACTGACACTTCGACGTCAGTGACGCCGGTCGTCGAGAACCGGCCCCTGACTTCACCGGAGAAGCCAGTGACGGACTCCGCTCCCCCACTCACCGCCACCGTGGACCCCGCCACCGGGCGCCCAGCAGGCACCGCCCAAGCCGTCGTCCTCCTGCTCGCCAGCTGCCTGTCCGTGCTCGGCGCGGTGCTGCTCGCCCCTGTCCTGCCCCGCATCCAGGACGCCTTCGCCAGCACACCGGGCGTCACCACCCTCACCCCAATGGTCCTGACCGTGCCCGCCCTGGTCATCGGGCTCACCGCGACGATCGCCGGCCGCATCGTCGACCGGCTCGGCCGCAAACGGCTGCTGGTGGGCGCTCTCGTCGTGTACTCCGTCGTCGGCACCGGACCGCTGTGGCTGCCGTCCCTGCCACTGGTCGTCGCCAGCCGCGTCCTGGTCGGTCTCACCGAGGCCGCGATCATGACCTGCTGCACGACGCTGCTCGCCGACTACTTCCATGGGCCCCAGCGGGAGAAGTACTTCGGCCTGCAGACCGTCTATACCACCGTCGCCGCGACGATCTTCCTCGCCGTCGGCGGCCTGCTCGGCTCCGCCGGCTGGCGCACCCCGTTCTGGCTCTACGCGGTCAGCCTGCCGCTCGCCTTCGTCGCCGCCCGCGTCATCTGGCAACCACCACAACGCCACACCCGCGAGAAGCTCTCGCCCCTCCCCTGGCGCGGCCTGCTCGTCCCCGCTTGCGTCACCCTCATCGGCGGTGTTGTCTTCTACGTCCTCATCGTCGAACTGTCCTATGTGCTCGACGGTATCGGCGTCACGTCCACCGCCACCGTCGGCCTGGTCAGCGCCATCGGCTCACTGGCCACCGCCGTCGCGGCCTACCTGTTCGCCCGCGTCGCCCGTCTCGGCCCGGCCGTCACCGTCCCGGCCGCGTTCGTCCTCTCCGGACTCGGCATACTCATCCTCGGACTGGCCCCGTCCGTGCCCGTCGTGATCCTTGGCGCCCTCGTCGCCGGACTCGGCAACGGGCTCATGCTCCCCGCCCTGCTCACCTGGGCACTCGGCAGCCTGACCTTCGCCCAACGCGGCCGCGGCACCGGAATCTGGACCTCGGCCATGTTCGTCGGCCAGTTCGTCTGTCCACTCGCGATCCTCGCCCTCTCCGGCGCCACTGGACTGTCCTCAGCCCTGCTCGTCGTCGCGGTGGCCGCGCTCCTCCTTGCCCTCGCCATCCGGCTGATCCACCCCACGCGGCCGGCTGCTGTCCCAGCCGGGATCTCAGCCAGGCCTTCATGATGTGTCGAGCGGTGCCCGCGAACGTGCAGATCCGCCGTAGGCGCAGGACGGTTTTGCGAGCACTGGGTGGGAATGTCCCGCATGTTCCAGCGACCAAGGCTCGCTAGAACGGGAGGCAGGACAGCGGTGGCAGGAAGCACGGCCAGAGAAGCACCTCGAACCTGGGCAAGCCGTCGCAGGAGTACACCGGTTTCCTAAACCGTGTGTCGGAGGTTCGAATCCTCTCGGGGGCACCGTCTTTCACCGGGCGAAGTCAGGCCCCTACCAGCGGAAACGCCGGTAGGGGCCTGTGCTTATCTGTCCGATTGTGTACGGCGATGACCGGTCGGCTACGGCTGTTCTTGCCCAATAGCTGCCCAAGTTTGCCCAGACACTCCCGATCGTCTCTGAGCTACCGCATGACGACTGATAACCGTTGCAGCGCAGCGGTTTCGCCCCCGTGCAGGCACTTGGCGTACACCTTGTAGAGGACTTCGACAGAATGGCCGGCCCACTTCGCTACGCGTGGCCCCTCGATGCCAGAGGCCAGCCACGTGGACACACAGGCGTGACGCAGGTCATAGGGCGTCTGAGCCAGGGTGCTCTTATGGACCTCTGGCGTGAACGTCGCCTGTCGGGCCTTGCGCCATACCTCGTTGTACAGCCGCACGGGCACCTCTCCCCCGTGCTCTCCTGTGAACAACCGGCCGTCGGGGTCCGTGCCGAACTTCTTCAGGTGCTCTCTCAGGATCCGGACCAGTTCAGGGGGAATTGGCACCAGCCGCGTTGCTGTGCGTGCCCTGCGTTTGAGCCCCCGCTCATCCCGGATCTTGCCGCTGTCTGTCCATCGCCGTCCCGCATGTGGCGCTGCCTTCTTGAGGTTGAACCACCCCCAGTCTTCGGGGTCGTCTTCCCATGTGTGTTTTTCGGGGTTCCACCGTTGCTGTGGCCACTTGATGTTTGACAGTGTCAGGCCTATCGCCTCCTCAGGACGAAGACCGGAGTAGTACGAGCACGCATAGCATGCCTTGAGCCGTTCACCGCTTCGCTTAATCCCCGTGACGTAGTGGAGCAGCGTTCGCACCTGGTTCAGGTTGACCACTACGTCAGGGTCCACTTCGTGGTCAATCTTGGGCACGGTCCACTTCAATCCCGGGAGGGGATTCCTGGTAAGAGCTTTGACCTCTACCGCGTATTCCAGAGCGTTGAACAGTACGGCCCGCTTGCGGTTGGCGACAGTCGCGGCACTCAAGCTCTTGCCGTCAATTTTACGCGCGAGGGCATTCAGGACCGCTCGCAGGTGTTCCGGTTCCGCCAAAACGGATACGTTCCGAGTGTTCCCTTCTACCCATCGAAGCGTATCCCGAATTTCCACAGTGGGCAGGACACCATTCGTCCGTTGCGGCGTGTTGAATGCCCAGTTCATCAGGACGGACCTTAGCGCCTTGCCATCCGGCTTCCCGCGCGTGCTGGCGAGCATCGCGCAGGTTGCGGTGGTCATGGCTTCCGCGATTCCCCTCCGAGTGGTTGCGGCCGCATCCGGCCATTTCAGATCCACGTATTGACACGCAAATACGTACCAGGGCATGTCCCGATCGTTCTGCCCCATCGAGAGCGGGCGACCGGTGACAGTGTCGAACCCTTCACCTTGGCGCGCCGCAGTGACAAGAGACGAACGGAAGCTGTCCGAAAGAGCAACCGTCTTGAACGGCTCCTTGAACGGCTCACCAGCGACTGACCATCGAACCCAGTAGGTTGTAGTCCTTCGCCCCACGTAGACGTAGGTTTTCTGGAACCGAACGTCAAAACTCTGCGCCATCTCTACGCCACCTCACACGCGCCGTACCACGCATCAATATCGGCGCGGTCGATCCGGAGCTGCCCATTCGGCAACTTATGGCAACGAGGTGCGCGACCCTTCGCCCTCCAGTCGTTGAAGGTGGATCGCCCGATTTTCATCTCCAGGCAGAACTCTTCAACGGTCAGCCTTTCCCGATTAGCACGCATCAGTCCCCCTGGGTATCCGACGGCAGGTAACGAGCCCACGCGTCCGCCAAACCAACTTGTTCCACCTGCTTATGGGTGGGATAGGTCACGTAGCCCTTAGCGTTGGTGCCGTTGTGTTTGACCGTCAACGGAGCGACCTGATACGGGGCGAGTTCGTGGGCAAGTCGTCGCGAATCGAGCGGTTTGCCGTTCAGGTCGGACCATGGCGCGTCTTCGATCGCGCGCAGACGCATGACGATTTCGGCGCTGTGCATGCGGTCTGTGGCTTCTGCTGTGAACAGTGCGCGGAGGTCAGCAAGTAGGCGTACGCCGAACGACGGTGTGGTTTTTTGGGAGAACACGAAGTGTGTGCATGCGGCACGTGCGGTGGTTGGCCAGTGGCCGCCTGCCTGATCAGCGATCGCGAGTAGTGGTTCCCAGATTTCGGCTGGTCGGTCATCGACACCGGCCGGCATGGTGGGTTCAGCCTCAACGAGTTTGTCGCCGATACTGGCCGTCCACTCGCTCAGTGCCTCACGGATCGGCTGGGCCTGCCTGGTCACTCTCGATTCGCGGTAGGACTCCACGTGTTCGTCGTGACGGCGTCGTCGCAGGTGGATGGTGATGGCGCGGGTGGTGATGGTGTCAGGCATCCGACCGGCGAGGCCTGCCAGCGCGGCGGGAGCGAAAATCGGCAGGCGTTCGACGGTGAAGCCGGTGGCCGGGTCGCCTTTGGTTTTGGGAATGGTGGCCGTGCGCTTGTATCCGAGGTTGAGGATGTTGCGCACGTCTTCGTTCCCGCCGCCCCCGGCCGTGAAGATTGTGTCCACTTCGTCCATGAGGATGCTGATCGGTCCAGCCGCCGTCATGCGTGCCATGGCCGCGGCCGAACCACCCGCTGTCATTTCCGGCGCCCTGGTGAGGTGCTGGGCAACCTCCAGTACCCGCGTCTTGCCCGACCCGGGTTCTGGTGAGGACAGGATGAGTCTGGGGGTGATGTAGAACGCGTCCACAACCCAGGTGTGCGCATACCAGAGGGCGAGCATTGGCGCGCAATGCTGGGACGGGAACGCAGAGAACCGCTCGACGAAGTCCCGGACCTGGTCAAGAATCTTGTGTCCCGGCAACGGTGGCGGGGTCGGGACGGCCCGCAGTGCGGCAGTCATGACTGTTCCGTTTCGCGGTGGCGGTAGGTCGGAATCCCGGCGTGTTCGGCGCGTGCTGCGCAATCGCTGGCACCTGGTGAGCCGTCGCGGATGAATGCCAGGCAGATCTGAGCGCCGAGTGTGACCATGTGCGCGTTGCGGTCGTGTCCCGCACGGCCGGGTCGTTCGCGCCAATCGACAGCTGTGACGGGGTGCGCTTCGGTCGGCAGGCCCCATCCGGTCCAGATGTCGGCGGCAATCCGGTCGGCACCGCGGGCAGCGCCGTGTACGAGAGTCGCGTCAGGGAAGGCTTTGCGGTGGTAGGCCAAGACCGCGCGGATACGGTCGTGGTTGGTCCAGCTTCGGCTTCCGGTGATGAGAATCCGGGCGGTCATAGCGGGACTCCTTCGTCACGGAAGCCGCCGGTGATGGCGTTGCGAATGTCGCGTTCGGACTGTTGTGCGGCGTGTCCAACATCGGTGAGGACGGCCACGGCGGCGGCCGAATCGAGCGCCCGGGCGCGGACCATGCGCGCCACGCCCCGGGCTGCGCCGTAGAGGGTGGCGCGGCGGCGGCCCTTGCGGGCGGTGCGCACGGTGGCCAAAAGGGCGTCCAGTAGCGCCGTGGGGGATGTGATGCCCCCGCCCCCGTCGAATTGGCACTGGGCAAGGGTTGCGGGTGTCTCGGTGGTCGTGGGGTGCGCTTGCCGCGGGCGCGGCACGGCGGGCTGGTCGACGGCGGCCTGCAGGGCGGGGGGCATCTCATTGACGTGGTCGTAGCCGGGCAGCCACTGGTACGGCCGGCGGGTCACTGGGTGGATCGAGGGTGGCAGTACGACGTAGCCTCCGTCGGCTTTGATGTCGACGCCGTCCGCGCCCGGCAGGGGCCGGGAGAGGACCGGGTGGCCGGGGTGGCGGTAGTAGAGGTGGAAGCCGTGGTTTCCGGTCGCTACGGCCTGTGTGGGCGGCATCAGGGCCATGTCGACGCGCCCGCCGTGCGCGGGATCGATGTCGACGACCAGGAGCCCGGACATACTGCCGGTGCGCACAGCGAGCAACCCGCGCGGGTGCGCCGTGAGCATGGCTTGCAGGCGGGTGCGGTCGGTGGTCGCGGCGTAGAACCCGTGACATGTCAGGCATTCGCAGACGGCAGGGTCATGTGTGGCCGGATCGGCGTCCCGGCAGGCCGCACAGTTCGCCAGGGGCCGTTTGGTGCGGCCCAGGACGAACACCGGCCATCCTCGCGCGGCGATGTCCTGCGCAGCGGTCGACAGTTGAGGGACGTTGCTCATGGTCGGTCTGTCCTTTCTGGCTAGTGGTTGTCGTCGAGGCGGTTGCCGCGTTGCCGGTCGGCACGGACGGTGTGGCGGATGCGGGAGAAGCGGTTGTAGAGCCGTCGGCCGATGCGCAGGATGCGGCCGGTGCCTTGGCATCGGCGGCAGTCGCGGATGGCGCCGAAGAGGGCGGAGCGGAAGATGCCCCGGCCGCGGCAGGAGCGGCAGTCGGTAAACGGGAAGAGCCAACAGGACAGGCTGTAGCCGAGAACGAGCACGATGGCGGCGATGGCCAGTACGCCGCTGATGTTGCTGAGTGCGTTCACGAGTTCTCCCATGGGAGTGGTTCAGGACGGTGTCTCACCGGCGCCCGACGTCACTACGGTGGGTAGCGGCCAGGGAGGGCGGGTAGCGGCCGGGGTGGCCGCCGGATGCCCGGTGGGGGCTGTTTTCGGGCGTGGCTGACCAGGGCCGCTACCCGCTACCAGCGGAAATACGGCCTGATGAGATCGGTTGTGGTGGGTAGCGGGCGGAGGTAGCGGGGCCGCTACCGGTAGCCGGGTGGCCGCTACCGGCGGCGGGTCCCCACACCCACCCCGCTGGTTACGTTCGGTTACATTCGGGTGGTGTCGCGGCGGTGCGCGGCGGTGGTCAGGTCGGCGGCTTTGGCGCCCTTCAGAACCTGGCCGTCCCACTTGACGTTCACGCTGGGCACATGCAACGCGCGTAGCTGGGCGCTGATCGCTTCAGCGGTGAGGTCGGCGTAGTGCTCCGACATGGACTCCGCCATCCGGCCGGCCAGAATCTGCCACGGCAGCCGGGAGTCCGCGCCGAACGCGGTGCGCGCGTCGGCCAGCACGTCCCGGGTGTGGCGCTGGATGTCTTCGCCCACCGCCATTCCGGTCAGGGTGCCCAGCCGTTCCCGGTGGGCGCGTGCGGCGATCAGGATGCTTTCCGCGTCGCCGTGGTCGGCCAGGAACGTCCGCACGGTGGGGGTGGCATCGGACTGTCCATAGAGGTAGCCGACACCGAGGTACTCCTTGCCTACCGGCAGGCTGGCCGCGTCGAACCCTTCGGCGTACGCGTCGCCGCCCAGCACCGCTTCACTGACCAGCCGGTTGCCGCACTTGAGCGCGAACCGCACAGAGTGGTTGTCGCGGTAGCGGTTGAACAACCGGCCCACGTCCCCCGCGCCGACCCCGGACGGCTTCTGGGAGCTGGACAGGATGCACACCCCGGCCGACGGGCCGACGGCCTGGATACGAGACAGTTTCGCCGCGATGTCCTTGTTCACGGCCTGGTCTTCGGTTTCGAAGTAGACCTGGAACTCTTCCATCACCAGCACGACCACCCGAAGGTCCGGGTAGCGCGGATCGCGCGCCAGTTCCTCGGTGAGCTTGCCTTCCGGGCACACCGTGACCGGCAGGGTCGCCAGTATCTGGTTGACCTTCTCGATGTGCGCCAGGATCTCGTCAAGCACTGAGACCAGGTGCTCGATCGGGTCGGTGTCGTTGGGGTTGGGGTGGGTGCCGAACACGATCCGGTGGGCGACCATGCGGAACTTGATCCAGTCCGGCGAGTTCTTACCGTCCACAATGAACAGCTTCACGAACGGGTCCAGCGCGGCATGCAGCGCGATCAGCCGCGCGGAGAAGGTCTTGCCCTTGCGGGGTTGCGCACCGACCAGGACGGACACCCACATCAACGCGAGTTCGACCAGCCCGCCGCGTTCGTCCTTGCCGAACCGCACCGGCCGCCAGACGCTACGCGGCTTGCCGTCCAGCATGTCGGTCTTCCCGGCCGCCACCGCCAACGGGTCCTGATCGGCCACGAACAGCATGTGCCGCCGGGCGGAAGACCGGTCCGGGGTGAGGAATACCTGGTTGACGTGAACGTCCAAACCGGACGCGATCTTCTCGCGTGCGCCCATCACGTCCGACCATCCCTTGCCCCACGGCAGATCGATCACGACCTGGGAACCGATGTTGCGTGAGTCGCGGGACATGGCCGATCCGAACTGGACCTCCTGACCGGGCTTGTTCGGGTTGCCCAGACCGGCGGCGTAGTAAGCGCGCAACACGATGTCCGCGTTGAGCTTGCGGAACCGCGGCGCCACTACCGCCGTGCCGATCATCGTGCGCCCGGCCGGGCGGCCATGCCGCGCCAGCACCGCCACCGCAGCGGCAGCCACTACGAGCTGCCACAGGGTCGGCAGGCGGTCCCACACCACCGGGCCACCGATCCCCAACGCGAGTCCTTCGGCGGTGAGCACGATCCCCCGCCACAGCCGGGTGTGCTTGATCTCCCGGTGGATGCGTTCCCATTCCATCAACGCGTTGGTGTTCGCCGCGTGCTGTTCCAGCGCGAACGCGTTGCGCACCCACCACCACCGCACCTGAGCGGCAGCCACCCGGGCCAGGCCCCGCGCGGCGAACGCGGCCAGTTTCACCGTGTACCAAGGGGATCGCACCGCGTGATACCGCGTGATGTGCCAGGCCCGGCCTGCCGCGCGGGACACGGTCGCCTTGACGTTCTCCGGTCGCAGGTGCGGCGGGATGATCGGCCGGGCCGTCCCGGCCACCGGCCCCGCCCCGGCCACCACCGGGACGGTCGCCGGTGAGACGTCCACCAGCGTCGGCGGACCGGCCGGGACCTCTTCGTCCAGCTCGATCTCATACGCGGTGTCCGCCGCCGTGTTCGAGACGACTTCCCCGTCCACCACAGTGCCGCGCGGGAAATCAATGACCTTCCCGCTACCGTCCTGGTTGTCCGGGTCCGGAGTGGACACCTCGGTTTCGATGGTGGTCACCGGTTTTCCTCCCCACGGATCATGTGCAGCAAGGCCGCGCCGAAACCGAGAACCAGCACCGGCAGGCACGCCACGAACGTCGTGATCCACCACGGTGCGACAGTGATACCGGCGCTGGACATGTGGTGGTAGGCCACCTGACCGGCCATGCCCAGCGCGAGCGAGCCAAGCGCGGACCACCGTGCGAACCGCCGGGTCCGATCCGAGCGGGTCTGACTGGACAGCCACACACTCATCGCGAGTGCGGCATAGGCCTCGACACCAATCGGCAACGTGATGGCAGAGTTGATGACCAGCTCATCCCAGATGCCCGGCAACAGCTGGATCGGACCGAACCCGGTCATCCGGCCCAGACCCACCCAGCCACCCCAGATGGACACGAACGCACCCGCGGCCAGCAACACCAGCGGCCACCGACGCACCCGCCGGGCCAGACCCGGGCGCGCCGGGGCGGCACCCGATTCGGCCGGCATGACCGGTGAGGGCGAGAGTTCGGCCGTGCTGTGCTCGTTGTCATCGGACTGTGCAACGGGCGCCGTGTCCGGGTCTGCGACCGGCGTGACCTCTCCAGACTCCGCAACCGCGGGCCGCTCCTCACCCCGGGTCGGTCCCGGGTCCGTCGCGGGCATGTCGGCGGCCTCGTCGAGGTCCGGCGTGGGCACCGAATGCAGCACCCGGACCGGCTTAGGATCGGTGGTGTCCGGCACGGTGGACTCGCCATCGGACTCGATCGGAATCTCGACACCGGGTACCGCGAGTGCATCAAGGACCGCGGTGGCCTTGGGCCCACCCACCTTGAACTCGCGCATGACCTGGTTGCGGGACGGCATCCTGCCCAGCTCTGCCGCCCACTGGCGTACCCGCGGCACCAAGTCCGCAACCGAGGGCGGGTAGGCACTACCAGTGCTCGCGGTCATCGCACCTCACCTCCACAGGTGCACCGTGGGGATGACCAGATGGCGCACCCCAAGACATGCCGGCCGCTGTCGTCGGCCCGGCCGTAGATGAACGTGAACAGAGCCTGTTCGAGGTTCAGAGCGTCTGCCCCGGACGCGTTGGCGAGGATGTCCGGGTAGCCGTGCTTGGCCAGCACATCGGCCACCTCGACGACCAGGCCGAAGGTGAACCGCTTGTCCGTGTTGGGTTCAGGTTCACCCAACGGGTACATCTGCGGGGGCTGTTGAAGCCCTACCATGATGGTTCTCCTGACAGGGTTGTTGTCGGTTGGGAGACCCGGCCCGGTGGGCGCGTTCTTTGGCGGTTCGAGCCGCCGGGCCGGGGCGAATTTCGAGGCGAGAGCCGGTTGCGATTCACTCGAACAGCGGGTCCTCGTCGTCGTACACGTCACCGAAGTCGTCATCGTCTTCGTCGGAGACCTCCATCGGTTCGGTCACGATGTGACATGTCAGCCCCGACAGATCTTCATTCGCGTGATCTTCTTGCACGTGCTTGGCGAGTCCGTCCAGCGCATCCTCTTTGTCGGTGAGCATGACGAACGACGTCTTGCCGCACGAACAGGTCCAGCCATGACCAGGCTCATACCGCATTTGAGATGCCTCTCTACTTCGTCCTTTTCGGCCAGTGGTGAGAAGTGCTCAGCAGATCGACCGGTGGAGGTGGATCCGGGCGAAGTTACTGCGATGGTTGCCATCCCCAGCTACGAGCGGCCTTCTCACCGTTGATCTCGGGGTTTGCCAGCCAGTCAGGAACTTGACCGTCGCCGTCGCACGTCGTGCATCCTGAGCCGTTGCAGTCGGGGCACATCATCAGAATCGGTGTCCTTTCTGGACGATACGGCGTACGGTGGGCCGCGAGGATTGTCGCGGGGGGCAGCACGGACATCCGCCGCAATGGCCGCCTGGTTGGCTGCCCCAACAAGGGTCACACCACGGTGACGTGTTCATACTGATCACTCTCCTGAGGTTGGTACAGAACGAAACTGGACGTCCTGTTTGTCGGTTGGGAGACCCAGCCGGGTGGGCGCGTTCTTGGCGATCCCTTAGCGGTTGTCCCACTCGATCGGGCCTGTGAAAACAGTGTCCGAGTCCGCAGTCACGTCAAAGATCACGTCACCGTTCTCATCGACGACCTGTACCCGCCTCGTGCCGTCACCGTTGTCGGTCTGCGTTCCCTTCCACTTCATGTTCGACATCACGCAACCTCCGTCATGCTGACGTTGTCGTTGGCTTCAAAGCACTTCCAGCACTGGCGTGTGCCGGTCGGGACCACATACAGCGGGTCCTTGCCGCACGTGCGGCAGATACGTCGAGCGAGATTGGCCTTAGCCAACGCAGTCCACTTCGCCGGTGTCATCGGGCGAACCGGCGCGGCTAGCGAGATCAGATAGAGCGACGCGAACGAGACCTTTTTGGACGCGTTGTGCCGCACATAGAGCACAGCGACCGGGTCTTGTCCGTTGGGACGCAACCGCATTGCCCGCAACTGTCGGTATGTTGCGAGCTTGCCCCGTGGCGCGCACCCGTAGGACAGCAACGGCAACCCGTCATGCCGGCCGCGAGTCCACTCCTGCGCGTCCGACCACGGCACCGGCGCCAACACCCACGGATACTGACGGCCAGACATCACGCCGCCCGCGAAGGACGTTTCTGACGTGACATCCGACGGTCGTCTTCCGAGACACCCCCCCAAATTCCATGAGGCTCAACATGCCGAACCGCGTACGCCAAACAGGCAGCCTTGATCTCGCAACCTGCACACACGGCTTTCGCCTCAGCCGCCTTGGCGTACTCGCCCGGTTCGGGAAAGAACAACTCGGGATCGACGTCTGTACACGCCGGATGACCACCGAAGTCGCCCCCAACGAGGTGCGTCAGCAGGTCGAACAGCGTGTCGGCACGTGCCAACCGGTCAACCGCGCTCATGCCGCACCGCCCAACTCGGCTAGAGCCGTAGTAAGCAGCGTCAGGTCGGGCACCTCGACGGTGTTGACCCGCTCCTGAACTGTGGTGATGTCTTCCACTTCAGCTCCAATCTTCCTGGTATCGCCAACAGTAGCGCTACTAGTAGCTCTCTCAAGATGTTTGTTGCCTACCTATTGACCGTGACCGGGCCGTGAACGTGTGAGACTTGCGCTAGTAGCGCTACGATTTGCGCAGGTAGAAGCGCGACATAGAGGAGTGCCAGTGCTTCCTGTGGATGCTGACTGGGCAGCCGTGGCAGCCGCCATATCCACTCGAATGGCCGAGCTCAAGGTGGCGCAAAAGACCCTCGCAGACCGGTCCAAGGTCAGTCAGGCCACAATCCGACAGCTTCAACGGAACTACGAAGCCAAGGAGCGTCACCCTCGCACCCTCGAAGCTCTGTCCCTCGCGCTCAACTGGCCGGCGAACCACCTTGAACAGGTTGCGGGACTGGACACCTCGTTGCGGGACATCGGCAACGATGCGTTGCAAGCGGAAGTAGCCCACCTCCGGACCGAATTGACGGAGCTTCGACGGCGCGTCGACGCGCTCGAACGCGGCAGAAGTCGACGTTCCTAGGACCGGTCGGCTAGAGATGACACCAAGGTGAGGACCGCTTCCACCGCGGCCCTGATTGTGTGTCCAGCCGCGACGGGGTCCCTGAAGACCAGGATGAGCACTACCGCAGCAACAGTGACTCCGATGAGCTTCGACAGCAACCCACCGCCACCAGTTGACATCGGAAGCATGCTCTTGGCCATTGCTCTCTCCCTCGCTTAGACGTGCCGCTTGCATGCATCAAGATTCCTACGGTTCGGCTCACCTGAGAACTGCCCCAAACACCCGTATCACTGAACTTCCGCTGAACCTGCCCCACTGAACTTCCACTGAACTTCCGGAATGGCGCGGTTCTATCTGGATGGACAAGGTGTCAAGCTGTGTCTATGGAACTCAACGGGGCTGCCGCGACACTGGACGCGGTGAAGGCGTTGGCCTTGACCAACTTTGGCCACTTCACGTCCATGCTGGTCGATGACTTCAAGGTGCGTGGTTTGTCACTCCACATGCGACGGTTGGCGCGCGACTGTGCGGCTATCTTTGGCGTAGACCTTGACACCGATCGCGTCCAGCACCACGTGCGACACGCACTCAGAGACAATCAAGGCCAGATAGTCACCCGGATCACCATCTACGATCCGGCGCTGGACCTGGGCACCATCGGGTCAGATGCGGACCCGCATGTCCTAGTCACGACCCGGACGGCGGGACGCGGTCCCGCGAAGCCAATGCGCCTTCAGGCTGCCGCGTACCGGCGGGAAATCCCTGCCGTGAAGCACATAGGCCTGTTCGGCGCAATGCAACGGCGCCGTGCCGCTCAGCGTGAAGGCTTCGACGACGTGTTGTTCCTGAACCCGGATGGCACGATATCTGAAATCGCGACTTCCAACATAGGGTTCGTGCGGGACGGCCAGATCGTATGGCCGCGGTCCGAATACCTGAGTGGCATCACCATGAACCTGCTACAGCAGGGGTTGGACGAACCGATCGTGTCGGAGCCACTCACGCTCTCCGATTTGGCCGGCATGGAGGCGGCGTTCGCTACCAACGCCGCCACAGGCATCCGTGCCGTCACGGCCGTTGACGGCACCGAGTGGTCCGGCGAGCACAAGAGCCTGACGCAGCTGCGAGAGCTGTATGCAGACATTCCAAGTGAACGGCTCCGTTGAACCTGCTGATCTACTAAGCTGCCAGCGCAGGTTCTCTTGACGGGGGAGCAGCAAAATGGCGACGGTGCAACGCTGGTCTGGCATAGAGGTGCGCGCTCTGCGTGAGGCCAAGCGGATGACGATTGTGGAGTTCGCGGCGCACTTAGGCGTCAGTGAGCGCATGATCTCCAAGTGGGAGGCAGGTCGCGAGAACATCCGGCCGCGACCAGTCAATCAGTCCGCGCTTGACACAGTCTTGACTCGGTGCGATCCAGACACTCAAGCGCGCTTTGCCTTTCTCACTGGCAATTCATTACTGCCTCAGGGAGGTAGTGAACAAGAGACCATCGGCAATAGTCAGGTACGCCATCCCAGGGACGGCACCCCCATGGTCAAGGTTGACGGCAGTGTGTTCTTGTCGGGCCCAAGTAATGAGCCGATATGGTTGCCGACGTTCTACATCGACGTTCATCCCGTGAGTAATTCAGTTTACGCGCGTTTCGTTGCAGCAACCGGCCACACTCCACCTCAGCATTGGGACAACGGCGAGATTCCGGGCGCCAAGGGTGAGCACCGGTAGTTTTCGTGACCTGGCAAGATGCAACGACATATGCAAACTGGGCAGGAAAAACGCTACCAAGTAGTCAACAGTGGGAGAAGGCTGCGCGTGGCACGCGCGGCGCTGTCTATCCGTGGGGCGATCAGCCAACTCCGGCGAAATGCAATGTGCGCGAAAACGGAGTAGGAGACACCACGGCCGGGGACTGCTACCAGAGTGGCGTAAGCCCGTATGGCGTTTACGATATGTGCGGGAACGTCTGGGAATGGTGCTCGACTGAAACCCGACCCGGCCGACACGAACTTAAGGGCGGCGCATGGACAAGCCCTTTCAATCGGGCAACTCCCTCATCGTTTAACGATGCAGCCGAGACCATGTGTGATGATGACACTGGCTTCCGATGCGTGTCGACATTCGAAGACCTCGACCAAGACAGGCTGTGAGCAGAGAGCTACACAGACCCGGGCAAGCAGGACACGCTTCACCCATCCGCGTGAGACGTACATATTGGTCTACCTTTGGTCGAACAGTCGGGCTGACTGTCTCCCAGGATCCGTAACTTCCGTAACCTCCGTAACCACGCAGGTCAGACGGTCACGGATGTCGCGCCGTGTCGGCAAAAGTTACGGATGGACGGCTCTGTAATCGACCTTCGCGAGCTATCCGTAACCGCCTGACCTGCGTGGTTACGGAGGTTACGGAAGTTACGCTTCCCGGGAGACAGTCAGCCGGGCAGGCGGACACTACGACCCCTTGGAGCGGGATTGGTCTAGTTGGAGGGGCTTCCTCGTATCGTGGTCGTTCATGAACCCGGGGGACGTACGACGGACGCTTTCACGATGTCGTGTTCAGGCTGGACGCTCTCACGGAGGTACTCCGCGGTGTCGCCCGGACGGCAGCGGACATGCGGCAGCCGAACGCCAAGGAAGCGTCAGAGGTAGTACGGGCAACGGCGACCGCGCTGAATACCCTGGCCGGACTACACACCGCGATGGGCAAGCTGTTGGCGGCCGGCATTGACGGCCGCGCCGCGGAAAACTGGCGGCAGGGGTGTCCAGTTCTTGTCCGCTGGTAGCGCGAGTCTGGTGAAGTTCCGAACACCCTCTACCCGCCGGAGAGACATGGCAGCTTAGAAGGCCGCAGACGGGACCGGTTTGACCACCCTGATGTGACTAGCTTGCTCAGCAAACTGAGCCGTCTACGGGACAGGTGCCCATCATCGGTGGTCTGAGACGTGATCGCTTGCCTGATGGCCGCCAAGTGGACTGCCGTCCGGCGGACCTGGATTGGTCTAGTCGGGGTAGATTCGTACCCCACTGCAAGTTTTAGAATGAGAAATTCACTTACGATGTTGGCGAACTTGCGCGAATACCGGATCTATAACCCTCAAGGTGACACGCACAATTCCAACACGGTTATATCTGCGGCCATCTCTGATGCTGCCATTTCCTGGCGGGCTGACCTTTTCTTGCTTAAGACCGGCCTGTTCGCCTCGATCTAGCGTGGCAGCCAGGTGTCCAATTGTATGATACCCGGCCGTGGTTAATTCCTCGGCAAGCTCCGATACAGATGCCGCCCTAACACCCTTACGGTCCGGATATCGTTTTTCCAGATATGCCGAAAGCGTCTCGCGGTTTACAGGTACATCCGCCAACTGGTGCGTTTCGATTTGTTGACCAGATTCGTGCCTAACTTCTTTGGTTCCTCGAGCGAAGAGCTCGAAATGCTGGTCGGCGACATAGAACAGCCCGCTTAGAGCATGGAAATCACGCTTGAGCTCCTGAGGAATACTCGCCTCACCTTTATACTCTAGATGATGAGATATATTGGCCCAAGCATCCATCGCAATAGTTCGACATTGCGCTTCAAACACGATATCACGGATGCCATCGTAGCGAGTCCCAGAATACCTGCTGCCAAGCCTGCATTCGAAATGATGCGACATGTACCCGAAAGAGCTATAGTCGTCCGGATTCACCTTGTCTTCGCGTTGCAGAACCTCAAATTCCCGATCAAGAATCTGCTCAATTTTAGGCAGGTCCGACAGAAAAAGGCAAACTATTCTAATGCCAACAAGGTCTGACATTTCGATAAATGGGTTGGCATAAGACTTACGTTCGATTTTTTCAAGGAAGCTCGGTAGCTCTTTAACCCTCGCGGAGACCGAATGAATATTGAGGCCGCTCGTGCGGAGCGCAGCCTCAATAGTGAATTCGATTTCATCTCGAAGCCGTTTATACAATGGTTCATTTGTGGTGAATTTTCGACTGAAGTCATCGCTACTTCTCAAAATTTCTCCCACGGGACGGCGGCCTCTGTCGGGGCGTTCATCTTAGCCGGTCGAGCCCCCAGACTCCACGACGGGGACGACGCTCCCCCCGGTCGTGAGGCATCGCCGATACATGCACCTCGAAGTCTGTACTAAACGTGGAATCGTAACAATTGCTGCCAGAACAGTGGGGGGTGGACCTATCGGGGGGAAACGTCCCCACTTGTTCTGGCCCGGTTTCCACCACCGCAGCGTCCGACGCCGCGGTGGTGCACCGCGTGGCGCCCGCAACTGGTGTCCAGCTCCTGTCCCCCAGTGCCGGGCGCACCGCGCCCCCGCCCGGGAACATGACCGGCTCAGTGGCTCCGTAGACGGCTCAGTTTGGCGGCCCAATGTGGATATAGGCTTGCTCGGCAATGGGGACCGTCAGTGGCGATCTGAGACATGATCGCTTGCCCAATAGCTGCCCAAGCGAGGCGAACCTGGGTTGCCGTATTGACAAAACGTCCAGGCCAACGCCCTATAGGGCATGCTTGCGGCGCCCTATTCATGAAGCCGTACGTCAACGGTGGATCGGCGTACGGCCGTTGTCCCCCGATGTCGAAGGTGTCGATGCCGCCCGGCACAGCCGCGTCGATGAACGCATCCCGGAAGCGGGTGCCGTTTGCCATCCCTCCCATACTGTTGGTCGCCTGCACGACGTACTCGGCGTCGCGGAGGTCGGCTGTTCCCGGTCCCGATACGTTCACACGGTCCACCGAGGCCCTGCCGTTGGCGGAGAGTTCGGCTGGGACCGAACGTCCGCACAAGTCGGTCGGCCATGGCGGCACCGTGGTCGGGGCCGGGGTCAGATAGCGCCAATAGCTCGGCGCAAATGGGTTCTGAATGTGGGAGCGGCTCTCCCCCCACACGCGGTAGGTACGGACCGGCGCGCCATTCACGTGGGTCATCATGGCGGACACTCCGACGCGGAGGGTGTGGCCGGAATGCAGGCCACCGATGCCGATCCACGCGTAATAGGCGCCGTCGGTTGCGGTGTCGGGCAGGCAAGGGATCGCGATATCCGCCCGGATGTGGGTGATCCTGGCGAGTCGGCTGACGGTCCCGTCACCGTTGGGCCTGGCCACCCCGTGGAAGGTCAGCCCAACCCAGGGCGCGTACATACTGCCGAAGTCGCTCGCGTGGGCCACGGTGGCCGGCAGGGCGCTCAGCAGTCCGGCGCCCAGCAATGTGGCGGCGAATAGTCGGCCGGCACGGCGAATGGCTCCTCGTTTCATGGTCCACCACCTCGCATTTCTCTTGGTTCAGCACCTACTGCGAACCGGATTGAGTGTCGGCATGAGCAGATTTCCGATATCGAGCTCGAGATAGAATCCACCGCATATCCCTCTGATGCTGTCGACCTTCTTGAAGAAGTCACCGGCCTGCAGGTCGGCATAGATCGCGAGCATGCTGAGGGCGAGACTCGTCCTGGGGTTGCCGTGCGCCTTGAACAGGCCTTTGACGAGGAAGGTGCCGTCCCGCTTGAGCTCCGACCGTCCAGACTGGCTGGCGATGGGTTGTTGCCGCCACTGGTCGTACTCCGCCCAAGGGACGAAGAGGGAGTTCCCGGAGACACATGT
>CBIMJO010000026.1:0-18955 GCA_966244135.1 uncultured Actinocrispum sp.
TCCCTGCCGAGGCCGCCGACGGGACCCATGTCAAACCGAACCGCGCCCCCACCCATAGACCCGACCCGGAAACACCCATCCCAATGACCCTGAGTTCAGCCACGCCATCCCACCACCGCACTGACCACTTTGGTCTCGGAGTTCCCGAGTCGAGTGGGCCAGCTGGCGTTGGCGAGGGGTAGCACAATGGAACGGTGATTGATCCCAGACGGCTGCGAGTGCTGCGGGCGCTGGCGGACCACGGCACGGTGACGGCGGCGGGCGAGGCGCTGCACCTGACCCCGTCGGCGGTGTCGCAGCAGCTCGCCGCGCTGGAGTCGGAAACCGGCCAGGAGCTGCTGCATCGCCGGGGCCGGCGGGTGTGGTTGACCGCGGCGGGTGAGTTGCTGGTCGAGCACGCGAACGCGGTCGCGGCTGAGCTGGAGCGGGCGCAGGCGACACTGGCGTCGTTCGCTACCGGGGCGATGGGGAGGGTCGCGCTGGCCTCGTTCGCGTCCGCGATTACCCAGGTGGTCGCACCGGCTATCCGTGATCTGCGCAAACACGCTCCTGGGATCACCGTCCTGGTCCGTGACGCGGAGGGCCAGCTGAGTATCCCGTTGCTGCTCGACGGCGAGATCGACATCGCCATCACCGAGGAACAGCGCCTGCCCTCCCAGCGGGTGGCCAAGTTCCCGCTGTACACCGAGCCCTACGACGTCGTCCTGCCCGATGACCACCCCCGCGCCGAACAGGACACCGTCCTGCTGCGCGACCTCGCCGACGAGGACTGGATCGCCCCGCTGCCCGGCAACCCCTGCCGCGACGCGATCGAAGGCACCCCTCGCATCGTGCACACCTCAGACGACTTCCGGGCCATCATCGCCCTGGTCGCCGCCGGTGCCGGGGTCGCGCTCGTGCCCCGCACCGCCCTGGTCGACGTGCCGGGCGCGATCGTCATCCCAGTACACGGCGTCCCGCCGCAGCGCCGGGTCTTCGCCGCCGTCCGACGCGGCAGCGAAGAACACCCGTTGATCAAGACCGTGCTGGAGGCCCTGCAGAGCCAGGTCTAGAGCTTGGCGCGGGCGGCGACGAAGGCGTCGACGGCCTTGTTCACGTCGTCGGTGGTGTGGGCCGCGGACATCTGGGTTCGGATGCGGGCCTTGCCGTGGGGGACGACGGGGTAGGAGAAGCCGATGACGTAGATGCCCTGGTCCAGCAGGAGGTCGGCGAGGCGGGCGGCTTTGGCGGCGTCGCCGATCATCACCGGGATGATGGGGTGCTCGCCGGGCAGGAGGTCGAAGCCTTCCTCGGTCATCCGGGTGCGGAACAGTTTGGTGTTGTCCCGCAAGCGGTCCAGCAGCTCACCGGACGAGCTGATCAGGTCCAGCGCGGCCAGCGCGGCGGCGGTGATGGACGGGGCCAGCGAGTTCGAGAACAGGTAGGGGCGCGACCGCTGGCGCAGCATCTCCACGATCTCGGCGCGGCCCGAGACGTAGCCGCCGGAGGCACCGCCGAGGGCCTTGCCCATGGTCCCGGTGAAGACGTCGATCTTTTCTGTCACACCGAAAAGCTCTGGTGTGCCCCGGCCGGTCGGGCCGGTGAAACCCACTGCGTGCGAGTCGTCGACCATCACCAGGGCGTCGTGCTTCTCCGCCAGCGCACAGATCTCGTCCAGCGGCGCGAGGTAACCGTCCATTGAGAACACACCGTCGGTGGCGATCAACCGGTACCGAGCATCGGACGCGGCCTTGAGCTGCGTCTCCAGGTCGGCCATGTCCCGGTTCTTGTACCGGAACCGCGACGCCTTGCACAGCCGCACACCGTCGATGATGGACGCGTGGTTCAGCTCGTCCGAGATGACGGCGTCCTTGTCGGACAGCAGCGTCTCGAACAGCCCGCCGTTGGCGTCGAAGCACGAGCTGTACAGGATCGTGTCCTCGGTGCCGAGGAACTCGGAAAGCTTGGCCTCCAAGGCTTTGTGCGGCTCCTGGGTACCGCAGATGAACCGGACCGAGGCCATCCCGAAGCCCCACTCGTCCAGGCCCTGCTTGGCCGCCGCGATCAACGCCGGGTGGTCGGCGAGGCCGAGGTAGTTGTTGGCGCAGAAGTTGAGCACCTCCGCGCCGTCGCCGACCCGGACGGCCGCCTTCTGCGGCGTGCCGATCACCCGCTCCGCCTTGTAGAGGCCGGCCTCGCGGATCTCGGCCAGCCCGGCTCGCAGGTCATCGCGCATCGCGCCGTACATCAGCTCTCCGTCCAGTCCAGAATGATCTTGCCGCACCGGCCCTCGCGGGCCGTCGAGAACGCCAGGTCGAAGTCGGCCGCGGGGTACCGGTGCGTGATCACCGGGGTCAGGTCCAGCCCGGCCTGCAGCAGCACCGACATCGAGTACCAGGACTCGAACATCTCCCGGCCGTAGATCCCCTTGATGTGCAACATCTTCAGCACGACCGAGCTCCAGTCGACAGGGAACTCGCCAGACGGCAGGCCGAGCATCGCGATCCGGCCGCCGTGGGACATGTTGGCGATCATGTCACGCATCGCCGAAGGCTGCCCGGACATCTCCATGCCCACGTCGAAGCCCTCGGACATGCCCAGGATCGCCTGCGCGTCGGCCACGGACGCGCTGCTCACGTTCAGCGCCAGGTCCACGCCGACCTTCCGGGCCAGCTCCAGCCGGTGCTCACTCACGTCGGTGATCACGACGTTGCGCGCGCCCGCGTGCCGGGCGACCGCGGCGGCCATGATCCCGATCGGGCCCGCGCCGGTGATCAGCACGTCCTCACCGATCACCGGGAACGACAGCGCGGTGTGCACGGCGTTGCCGAACGGGTCGAAGATCGCGGCCACGTCCAGGTCGACCGAGTTGCGGTGCACCCAGGCGTTCTGTTCGGGCAGCACGGCGTACTCGGCGAACGCGCCGTTGCTGTGCACACCCAGGCCACGGGTGTTCGCGCAGAGGTGGCGGCGGCCGGCCTTGCAGTTGCGGCACTTGCCGCAGACCAGGTGCCCTTCGCCGGAGACGAGGTCGCCGACCTGCACGGCGGTCACTGCGGCGCCGATCTCGACCACCTCGCCGACGAACTCGTGCCCCACGACCAGCGGGGTGGTGATGGTCTTGGCGGCCCAGTCGTCCCATGCCTCGATGTGCAGGTCCGTGCCGCAGATACCGGTGCGCAGCACGCGCACCTTGACGTCACCGGGGCCGGGCGTGGGGTCCGGCACCTCGGTGAACTCCAGCCCCGGGCCCTCGACCAGTTTGACGAGTGCCTTCATGCCCGAAGTGTGGCGCGACCGGCGCTGTGCGGTCCATCAGGACTTTCTGAAATCGCTTGTTAGCCCAGCTTGACAGGCTCCTCCGTTGGACAGACGGCATCCATGCGCCACCTGACTGGTCGCCCGATCGGTGTAGGTCGATAGATGTTACCGTGCCACCTTTCTTGGTGACACGTATCACTCCGGGAGGTAATCTTGGTGCTATGTAGCACTGCTACACCTGGCACAGTGCAACCAGGCAGGAGGCGCCGATGATGTCGCCTGCACAGGGAGGGACCTCGGTAGTTCAATCGCGCTGGCTGCGTACTGCCCTGCGCCGCGAACGAGAAGCCAACGGATACACCCAGAAACGCGTCGCCAGCGAGCTGGGCTGGTCGATCAGCAAGGTCATCCGCCAGGAAACGGGCGCCAGTGCCATCTCCACCGCCGATGCCATGGCCTTGATCCATTTCTACAACATCACCGACCAGTCCAGGACAGAGCAGATGCTGGCCATCACGCGGGCCAAGGACTCTGCTTGGTGGGACAAGTACAGCAGTTTCTACGGCCAGGAATTCCTCGACTTCCTCGGGTACGAACACGGCGCATCGATGATCCGCCAGTTCCAGGGATTGCTGGTCCCGGGTCTCTTGCAGACCGAGGCCTACGCCAGCGCCTTGTTCCACGGATACATGGAGGACAAGCATCGCTTCGAGCGTGCCGTGCGGGTGAGAATGCGCCGCCAGGCGATTCTGGACGCGAACGACGGCCGCCGGTTCGACTTCATCATCGACGAGTCCGTTCTGCATCGCTGGGTGGGCGGCCCGGCCGTGATGCTGGAACAGCTGACACACATCGAGGCCATGAGCCAAAAGCCGAACGTGAGCATCCGGATCGTGCCGTTTACCGTGGGCGTACGCCCTTTCATGCAGGGATCGTTCACGATCTTCGAATTCGACTCGGACGCCCTGGAGTCCGTGGTGAACGTCGAGGACCCGCACAGCGATGTCCGTCTCCGCGACGACGCGGAAACGACGAGCAAGTATGTCGAGACCTTTATTGAGCTGTCCGAAATAGCGGCATCCGCTGTCAAGACAACTGAGATCGTGACACCGGTGGTCGAGGTGATGCGTGCGGCGGCACGCGAATGAGCTTGATGGTGCGGTTCTTACGGGAGCCGCACCGTCCCGGCCAGACCTGCGGGTCGAGGAGCAGCACTGACGAGAAAGGGGCCCTGAGCGATGACCCGACCAGGGCGACAAGGCGCCGGCCCATCGGACCGGACACCAGGCCCGATCCCAGAACAACGCGCTGCACACATCGCGCCGACCATTGGGCTGCTCACGGCCCTGCCGATCGAGTTCGTCACCACCAGAGCCCTGATCAGATACCCAGCCGAGCAGTACATCGAGCACGACCCGGCGCCGTACGTCCTCGGCAAGATGCCCAGCAGAAGTCCCCGGCAGGACCATCGGGTCGTGCTCACCCAGCTCGGCGCGACGGCCACGAACGCCGCCGCGGAGGGCTGCGTGAACCTGATCCGCAGCTTCCCGACGGTCTCGATCGTGATCATGGTCGGTGTCGCGGCCGGTGTCCCCAACCCGCAACGCCCCAACCAGCACGTCCGGCTCGGCGACATAGTCGTCGCCCAGGACGTGGTGGACTACGACCACATCTGGGCGCTGGAGCACAGGACCGAACTCCGCCGTTCCTTCCCGGCACCGTCCGCACGGCTGGTCCGTTGTGTCGACCAGCTGATCGCCGACGAGCTGAGTGGCACTCGTCCGTGGGACGAATGGATGCGGCTGCCTGGAAACCCTGTGCTCGCCCGGTACTGCCGCCGCCCATCGGAGTCCACGGACGTCGTATTGAACGCGGTTGGTCAGCGCCTGGCACATCCGCGGCGCGACTTCAGCGGCCACCTCCGCGGGGTGCCCAAGGTCCACTTCGGCCGGATCGGCAGTGCCGACCGGTCGCTCAGCGATGTCACCACTCGCGACCAGCTCGCGGCTCGCCATGGCCTGCTGGCGCTGGAGATGGAGGGCGCCGGGATCGGTAGCGCGGCGTTCCTGAACAACCTCGAGTGGTTCGTCGTCCGGGGGATCAGCGACTACGGCGACAGTCGCCGCGACACGTCATGGCGTCCGTACGCGTCGCTCGCGGCGGCTGCATATGTGCGTGCCCTGCTCGCGAAGTCACCGTTGATCGAACCGAGAAACATCCTGAACTCGGCCGCTTACTGACCTTTGTGGCCAGTTTGTGGACACCGGAAGATTATTGGACAGCTTCGTGCCAGCATCGCTGGTGCGAATGCTCGCGCTGGGCCGGTAGTTCGGGCTCGGCAGGCGGACCACCCAAAGTGGCGAGGAATCGACGCCATTCCGTCCGGCCGAAAGTCAGGCACGATTCGCCTGGATCCTTGGAATCTCGCACGAGCACATACCCAGCTAACCATGCAACTTCGACACAGCCCTCCTTCGAGCCGTCGCTGCTGGCCTTGCTCTTTCGCCACGTGAGATGGGTGGTACGGGGTTCGCTGTCGTGCTCGGCCATGTGCCCCCTCCGGTTTCATCTCCTTGTGCCCGGACGAATTGGGTCCGCTTCGAGGATAACCGGTATGGCCAAAAGAAAGAACAGCCGAATGGCGGGGTCGCGGGTGAGCAACCCCGCCTGCGGCAACGGAAAATCACCCGTGACAGCAGATGTGGTCGGCCCACTCCGGCTCGTGCCACCAGTGCTTGTTCTCGGCCGACGCGCGTGCCGGGAGCACTTCGTTGACGACAGCCGCCGTTGACTGCCGGGTTTGGAACGGTTTCAGCAGGTCGTCGATCGTCCGCAGGGTGCCGCCGACCATGACCTGCCGGACCGCGGCGGCGGCCTTGATGTCGGCCAGTGGGTCGCCGCTGACCAGGGACAGGTCCGCGAACGCGCCCGGCTTGAGCACGCCGACCTTGCCTTCGAGGCCGAGCCAGTGGGCTGGGTTGCGGGTGGCGGTGGTGAGCGCCTCATAAGGGGTCATGCCGTACTGGACCATCGCGCGGAGGTTCTGGTGCGTGGCGATGCCGATGCGGTCGAGTGGCGCGTCGGTGCCGTTGACCACCAGCCCGCCGCCTCGGTGGACGCGCCGGACCATGTCGACGTTGGCTGCCAGGACTTTGCTGACGTAGTCGGTCGCGGGGGTGCTGTGCAGCTGCGCGTCGGCCACCAGGCGGTCGTACTCCCATTGCGGGAACAGGACCTTGGTGCGTTCGTCGTCGACGAGCGACCGGTCCTTGCCGTACAGGTGCACCGAGTTGAACAGGGTCGGGGTCAACGACATCCCCGATCGGGTGAACAAGGCGATCGCGTCCTGGTAGGCCGCCCCGGTCCGGCTCACCGTGTGCGAGTAGCCGAGCCGGTTGGTCGCGCCGGTGTGCTCCATCCCGTCCATGCCGATGTTCGACGCCGGATAGAGATAGTGCGAGGACAACGGGATCCCGGCATTGTGCGCGGCCCGCACGACCTCGGCCTGCATCGCCACCGGCAGCCGCACATAGGTCTTGATCATGTCGTAGCCGAGCTCGGCGGCACGGGCCAGCTCCAGGTCGAGCTGCGCCCGGGACAGCGTGGGCCGCATGAAGTTGTAGTACACGCGCGACCCGTCAACGGCCTCACCGGTGCCCAGATACCTTGGGCCGACCCGCTTTCCGGACTCCAGGGCCTCGCGGGTCTCCAGCATCTGGTAGACCGGGTCGCCCGGTGAACGCGTCGTGGTGATGCCGTAGGACAGCCACAACCGGCCCTGGCGGTCACCCCACTGGCGGCCGCGGAGGTGCCAGTGGTTGTGGATGTCCACCAGGCCGGGCATCGCGGTCAGGTCCCGGGCGTCGATCGTGCCGGGTTCGTCGCGGTGCGGGCGGATCTGCGCGATCCGGCCGTTCTCCACAACGATGTCCACATCGGACTGGAGCGCCCGCGCGCTGCCGTCCCAGTACTTGCCGGCGTGGATGACCTGCCGCTCGGGCGCCTTCGGCCGGGCCCACGAGAACGACAGCCGGATCGTCCGCGGCTCTCCCCCGGCGATCCGGACCGCCCGCAGCCTGCCCTTGGACAGGTACACCAGCGTGTCGGAACCCTGCCAGGCCAACGAGTCCGTGACCTCGTGGGTGACCTGGCACGGGTCGCCGATAAGCTTGCCACTGGCGTCGACCGGGGCAACCCAGGCGACGCTTTCGACCGTGAACGCCAGGTACTTGCCGTCAGGTGACCACAATGGACCGTCGTCGCCGCGCGTTGCCAAGGAGCGGAACGGCATCGGCTCGGCGTAGGTGAGCGTGCCCGACTCGAGGCTGACGGTCAGGATCTGGCTCGTGCCCTCGCGGTAGCGCTTCGAGAACGGCTTCACCGCGGCCAGCGCGACGACCTTGCCGTCCGGCGACCAGGTCGGCCGCCCGGGCATGAACAGCGCCGGCGTGATCTGCTGGACCTTCTTGGTCGCGACCTCGAGGATCCACACCGCGCCATCGTGGTCGGTGTACGCGATGTGGCTGCCGTCCGGTGACCACCGAGGCGTGATCTGCGCGCCCGGCAAGGAGGTCAGCACCGTGTCCTTCCCGGACGCCAAGTCCCGCAACCACAGATCGGCTGTGCCGAGGCGGTCACTGGCGTACAGCAACGTCTTGCCGTCCGGCGAGAAGTCCGGGTCGGAGTTGAAGAACTCGTCGCCGGTGATCCGCTTCGGCAGACCACCACCCGCTGGGACCGTGTAGATCGCATTCAGGGCCCGGAACGCGATCTGCGTGCCGTCCCGCGAGACCACCGGGCTGGCGATGCCCCGGACCTGTTGCGGCACACGGGACTCCAGGTCCCGGACCTTCCGCCGGTAGTTCCGTTGAGCGACAGAAACGAAGCCCTGTAACGGAATGTCCTTGGCCACCCCGGCCGCCGAGCGCCGCCGGATCTTGCCGTTCGCGGTGTAGAAGCACTCGTCGCCGAGCCACTGGGCGGCGAACCCGAACACGTCCTCGTTCTGGGTGAGCTGGGTGTCGCCCAGCATGAGGTCCGCGTCCGCTCCATGCAGCCGCATGTAGCTGATCTGGCCGCCGGGCCCGAAAGCCGGGCTGTAGAGCTTGTCCGTGCCGGTCGCGGTGATCACCCGCTGGCGGTCCTTGGTGGCCAGGGTGACCACGTCGATGCCGATGTCGTTGACGGTGAAGACAAGCCGCTGCCCGTCCAGCGACCAGCGCGGCGTGGCCTCCTCGTCGGCGGTGGCGGTGACGTTCGTGACCTCGCCCGATGCTATGTCCAGCAACCAGATCCCGTAGCTGCCGTCCCGGTCGCTGCTGAACGCCAGGCGTTTGCCGTCCGGCGAGAACACCGGCTCGCGGTTGTCGTACTGCCCGCTGGTCAGCTTCCTTGGCTGGCCGCCGTTCGCGTCGATCAGGTAGAGGTGGAAGTTGCCCTCCCGATACGACTGGAACGCGATGGACCGGCCGTCCGGCGACCACGAAGGCAGGGTGGCGTCCTGGAAATCGTCGGTGAGCCGGCGCGCCCGCCCACCCGAACCGGGCAGCACCCAGATCCCGGTCACCAGGTCGACCGCGAGCCGCTGCCCGTCCGGCGACACCGCGACGGACATGTTCGTGCCCTCGGTCAGCTCGACCCCGTGATCACCAGCCGGCTCCGGCGATGGATCGGCCTGCGCTTCCCCAGTACCCGCGATCCCCAGACCAGCGGCAACAGCCCCACTCCGCAAAAGAAGTTCACGACGAGACAATCCCTGTGGTGACATCTCAACCTCCCAGGCCTCAACTATGCACTGGCAGTGATCAGTCGTCCACAGAGTGCGGCAGGTGAATAGGGCAACATCAAGCCGCGCGCTGGGCCGAACGGGGGACTCACCAGTTGGGTGGATCTTCCCGGCCGGTTGCGCCATCCGGTGCCCCAGGCGGGCAGGATGGACGGGTGACGCCGAAGATCCTGATCGTGTCGGACGACGAAGTGCTCACCAGCCGGCTCGGTGAGCTGCTGACCGAGGCGGGGTACGAGCACGACGTGGCGGCCGCGGGCGAACCGGGGTACGACCTGATGATCGTGGACCGGGATCTGGACGGCAGCCTGGACATGCTGCTGACATTGCGGCGGCAGGCGGTCACGGCGAGAGCCTTGGTGCTGTCGTCCATTGGGGACGAGAAGGACCAGGAGGCGGCGCTGGCGTCCGGGGCGGATGGCTACCTGACCAAGCCGTTCCTGCCGAATACGCTGATCCGCAAGGTGCGCGGCCTGTTGCGGCGGCACATCGACAACGCCGAGACCATCCCGTTCGGGCAGGCGCAGCTGGATGTCCGGCGCTACGAGGTCGTTCTGCCGAAAGGCAAGCGGGTCTCGTTGTCGGTCCGGGAGTTCGACCTGCTGCGCACCCTGGTGGCCCGGCCGACGGTGATCTACCCGAAGGCCGAGCTGCGCACCAGGGTGTTCGGCACCGAGGCCAGTGAGTCCACCGTGGACACGTACGTGTACTACCTGCGCCGCAAGCTCGGCCACGGCGTGGTCCGCTCGGTGTACCGGCTGGGCTACAAGGCCGGGGCCATCTCGGTGTAGCGCTGGAACGTCCACGGGTCGTGCGCGGCGATGACCTCGACCCGGTCACCGTGCTCCAGCAGCAGCTCCCGCAACCGCGACTGGTTGGCCATCCGCAGCGGCCGGTCCATCTCGGTCAGCTCCTCGAACGCCTCCCACAACGGCATGGTCCACCGGTTGCCCGGCTCGACCTGGCCGTGGTGGTAGATCGCGTCCCCCACGTGCAGCAGCCACTTCTCCCCGTCCCGCACGGCGACCGCGCTGTGCCCGGGAGTGTGCCCGGCCAACGGGATCATCAGCACGTCCTCGGACACGCCGGTGAGCCGCAACGCGTCGAAGCCGAACCAGGAGTTGCCCTTCTGGCTGGTGTAGGTGCTCCACTGTGGACGATAGGCCCAGTGCATCGGCCGGTAGCGGATGCTGTGCTCGGGATGCGTGCCCGGGGACAGTGCCGAGTCCAGTTCGGCCTTGTGGACGTGGACGGTCGCGTGCG
The DNA here is from genome assembly GCA_966244135.1 of uncultured Actinocrispum sp. Lineage (GTDB taxonomy): Bacteria > Actinomycetota > Actinomycetes > Mycobacteriales > Pseudonocardiaceae > Kibdelosporangium. The sequence goes on from CBIMJO010000026.1 coordinate 10,289, forward strand.
GGAAGTCGGAGATGCCGCCGGTGTGGTCGAGGTCCAGATGGGTCAGCACGATGTGCCGGACGTCTTCCGGCGCGTAGCCCAGCTTCCTGACCTGCTGTAACGCGGTCTCCCCCGGTTCAAGCAACGGCTCGGTGCGCTCGAGGAAGGTCCGCCCCAGAGACTCGTCCCCACGCTCGACATCGATAGTGCCGAACCCCGAGTCGACCATGACCAGCGCGTCCGCGGTCTCCACCAGCAGCACGTGGTTGAGCGCCCGCGCGGGCACCAGCCCGTTCCCCGGATCGATCTCCCGCATGGTCCCGCAGTTGAGGTGATGAATCGCCATGAGCCGTAATATACAGACTGGTCTACTACAAACAAGGCCCAACCAACCCTTGTGCGCGAACACGAGGGTTGATCTGGGGTTATAGGTACTGGCCAGTGGGCGCGTCGGGCTCGACGGACTTCGCCGGGGGCAGGTCCTCCGGGCGCAGGAGGCGGATCTCGGCCAGGTTCTCCGAGGTGGTGATCCGGTGGCCCTGCAAGGCAACCGACCGGTCGAACACGTTGCGCATGTACCGCCCGTTGCCGAACGACTCGCCCCGCTCGGTCCCGCGCAGCAGCTCGTAGACCGTGGGAACGACGTCGGCGTGCAACGTGTAGCCGGCCTTCTCGGTCATCTTGGTGAAGATCTCGACCAGCTCGGCGTCCGTGTAGTCCGGGAACCGCAGCGTGGTCGGGAACCGCGACGACAGGCCCGGGTTGGTCTCCATGAACTTGGCCATCTTGCTGTCGTACCCGGCCGCGATCACCACGAGGTCGTCGCGGTGCTCCTCCATCAGCTTGATCAGCTCGGCGATCGCCTCCGAGCCGTAGCCGTCATACCAGGCCGGGGTCAGCGAGTAGGCCTCGTCGATGAACAGCACGCCGCCGAGCGCCTTGGCCACGGCCGCCCGGACCTTGGGCGCGGTCTGGCCGAGGTACTCGCCGATCAGGTCGCCGCGGGACACCTCGACCAGGTGCCCGGACGAGAGCAGCCCGAGCTTGGCGTAGGCGGCCGCGATCAGCCGGGCCATGGTGGTCTTCGCGGTGCCCGGGCTGCCGGTGAACACCAGGTGCCGGGTCGGCGAGGCCAGCGGGATGCCGGCCTCGCGGCGCATCCGGTCCGCCTTGGCCTCCGCGACCAGCAGCCGGACCTCGTGCTTGACCGAGTCCAGCCCGATCAGCGACTCGATCTCGGACAGCGGGTCGCTCTGCACGTCCACCCAGGACGTGTTGGCCAGCGTGTCCGGCACGTCCTCGACCAGGATCTCGTGCAGCGACTCGTCCTCGCTGACCACGTCGTCGGCGAGCACCCGCCGGGCCTGGCGCGCGATGGACCGTTCCAGCAGGCCGACCGCGAGCCGCGCGTTGCCGGTCGGCGTCGACTTGACCAGGCTGCGGACCTTCTCGGACACCCCGTCCTGCAACGAGAACCCGGCCGCCACAGCCTTCTCCCCGAACAACGCCACGAAGTTGTCCTCGGTCAGCGCCGGGAACCGCAGCACCGACGGGAAGAACGCGGCAAGGTCCGATTCGGACTTCAGCAGGCCGTTCACCGCCGCGTCCGGGCCGGTCAGCACGACCGCCAGGTCGTTGGGGTGGTTCTGGATGCCCGCGAGCAGCGCGTTCACCGCCTCGCGGTTGCGCCAGTCGTCGTCGGACGGCTGCAGCTCGTGCACGTCCTCGATGCACAGCACGCCACCGATGGCCCGGTCGACCACCCGCCGCACGCGCGGGCCGATCTCCCAGGTCTCGCCGTGCACGAGGTCGCTGCGGTCGACGACCACGATGTGCCCGGAGGACAACACCCCGAGCCCGGCGAACATCCGGCCCAGGATCCTGGCCACCATGGTCTTCCCGCTGCCAGGCTGGCCGGTGAACACGAGGTGCCGCGGCCGGGTCTCGACGACCATCCCGGCCTCGCGGCGCATCCGGGCCGCCTTCTCCTCGGCGACCAGCAGCGCCAGCTCCCGCTTGATCTTGTCCAGGCCCACGCACGAGTCCAGCTCGGCCTGCGGGTCCGCGCCCGCGACCCCACCCGGGATCAGCTGGCGCGGCAGGTCCGCGGCGGTCACCGCGACCGAACGAGCCTTGCCGACCTTGGCGCGTTTGCGTGCCGCCACAACGCATTGCTCGGCGAGGTAGTCCACCAGCCGGGCGCCGCGCAGGTTCAGCAGCGGCGGGGTGCGGGTGAGCAGCACGCCCGCGGTCAGGCTGACCGTGCGGCTGATCGTCGCGCCCCGGCGGGTGACCGCGCGCTTGAGCAGCTCCGCGTAGTGCTTGTCGGTGAACTCGTAGGTCCGTGCGACCCGGAATCCCTGGTACAGCGCGGGGTTCGCGTCGAACAGGCGGGTCTCGCCGCCCGGCCCGCAGACCGCGATCACGTGCAGGTCCGGGAACCGCTTGAGGCAGCGGCGGAGCTCCTCGGTGAGCGCGGCGCCGCACCGGTCGAACCCGAGGGTCCGGTCCAGGCCGTCGATCACCAGCACGATCTTCTCCGCGACGCATTCGCTGATGTCGCGGGTGAGCTGATGCACGGCGTTGGTCGCGTCCATCGTCGCGTACAGCTGGTCGGAGACCCAGCGGGCGGACGCGGCCACACCGCGGTCGACCAGTTCGTTGATCAGGATGGTCGCGCCGGTGCGCCGGCCGGTCCCGTCCGGCCCGGCGATCATCAGCCGCACCGGGGCGGGCTCGTTCACCGGGATGATCATGTCCTTGACGGCCGTGGCCAGCTCGGGCTGCCCGACCAGGGGAATGTCCGGATCGGCCGGCCCGGCCTTCCTGTCCTGCCCAGGCGCCACCGCGAATGTGCGGACCAGCGGGTTGAACACCGGGCGGCGGTTGTACATCTGCCGGACCGTGCGCTGGAAGCCGACGATCGGGATGTCCGGGTTCGCGCCGATCGCGACACCGGGCAGGCCGCGCAGCGACGAGTCCAGGCGCACGCACATGTCGAGCCACGCACGGCAGGCCTCGATCTCCCCCTCGGCCACCGCGAGGGCGAGCCACCCGCGGGTCGCCGACGACCAGGCCGAGGCGTCGACCAGCTGGGGCATGTGGTCCTGCACCCCGTCGTACACGGCCTCATCCATGGCGAGCAGCTCGGCCGGGGCGCGCTCGATGCCCGCGATGGTGAGCAGGCTGGCCACGACCGAGCCGACGCTCGGGCCACCGACGGCCGAACGCAGGAGTTCGTGCGCCGCGGTGAACCCGCTCAACGCCCATTCGAGGTGGTTGACCGGGCCGGCCAGCTCGGGCAGCGCGCCGAGCATGTCGTCGGTGGCCGCGCGGGCCCAGATGTCGTAGAGCGCCGACACCGGCGTGTCCGCGGTCTCCTCGGGTTTGGCCAGCTCGTGCAGGGCGATCAGGGCCTGACGGCGGGGCTCCAGCGGTTCGATGCCCTCGAACACGTCCAGGCACTCACGGGCGAGCTGGTGCGCCAAGGCCCGCTTGTCCGGGTTGGTTCCGGCCGCGGACAGCAGCCAGTCACCCGGTGGGCGGAAGTTGGACGCGCGGAAACAGGCCCACACCGGGTCCCGGTCCGGCGGCTCGGGGCGCGCCTGGAACGCGTTGAGCATCTCGTACTCGATGTCGCAGCGGTTGCCCCCACGCACCGCCGCCACACCCGGTAGGTACTGCAGCAGGCACCACAGTTCCGCACCGACAACAGTGACGTCGGCGCCATAGAAGTCGCTCAGCGAGTACGGCAGCTCGCCCACCCGCGGGTCGGCGTTCAACGCGTCCGCGCGCTCGGTGATCTGCTCGTACAGACCGTCCGGCACCCGCCACGGTCCGTGCGCGTACAGGTCGAACACCGGCTCGTCGGACAGCACCAGCTGCAGGTGGTCCGGCAGCTCGGGCAATGCCATGGTGAGCCCCCTCTCGTCCAGTCGGACACCCTAAACCGGCGGACATAGGCTTGATGGCATGACCACACATTTCGATGTCGTCGTCCTCGGGGCCGGCGTGGGTGGCTACGTCGCCGCGATCCGGTCGGCGCAGCTGGGCCTGAAGACCGCCGTCGTCGAGGAGAAGTACTGGGGCGGGGTGTGCCTCAACGTCGGCTGCATCCCCTCGAAGGCACTGCTGCGCAACGCCGAGCTGGCGCACATCTTCACCAAGGAGGCCAAGGAGTACGGCATCCAGGTGGACGGGACGGTCAGCCTGGACTACGGCGAGGCCTACCGCCGCAGCCGCAAGGTCGCCGACGGACGCGTGAAGGGCGTCCACTTCCTGATGAAGAAGAACGGCATCACCGAGTTGAACGGGCACGGCACGTTCAAGGACGACCACACCATCACGGTGAACGGCGAGGACGTCACCTTCGACTACTGCATCATCGGCGCGGGGGCCAAGCCCCGCCTGCTGCCGGGCACGTCGAAGAGTGCCCGGGTGGTCACCTACGAGGAGCAGATCCTCGCCGACAACCTGCCGTCCAGCATCGTGATCGCCGGAGCGGGCGCCATCGGCGTCGAGTTCGCGTACGTGCTGCACAACTACGGCGTGAAGGTGACTATCGTCGAGTTCCTCGACCGGATGGTGCCGCTGGAGGACGCGGAGGTGTCGGCCGAGCTGGCCAAGCGCTACCGCAAGCTGGGCATCGACGTGCTGGTGGGCACCAAGGTGGAGTCCATCGATGAGACCTCGGCGGGCGTGCGGGTGACCGTGTCGAAGAACGGCCAGCAGCAGGTCCTGGACGCCGAGAAGGTGCTGCAGGCCATCGGGTTCCAGCCGAACGTCGAGGGCTACGGCCTGGAGAACACCGGCGTGGCCCTGACGGACCGGGGCGCGATCGGCATCGACGGCCGCGGCCGGACGAACGTCCCGCACATCTTCGCTATCGGTGACGTGACCGCCAAGCTGATGCTCGCGCACGCCTCGGAGTCGATGGGCATCGTCGCGGCGGAGACCATCGCGGGCGCGGAGACCATGGAGCTCGACTTCGTGATGATCCCCCGCGCGACGTACTGCCAGCCCCAGATCGCCAGCTTCGGCTGGACCGAGGCCCAGGCCCGGGAGAAGGGCTACGACGTCAAGGTCGCCAAGTTCCCCTTCACCGCCAACGGAAAGGCCCACGGCCTGGGCGACACCGCGGGATTCGTGAAGATCCTCTCCGACGCCAGGTACGGCGAACTCCTCGGCGCCCACCTCATCGGCCCGGACGTGACGGAACTGCTGCCCGAACTCACCCTCGCCCAGCAGTGGGACCTCACCGTGAACGAAGTCGCCCGCAACGTCCATGCCCACCCCACCCTCGGCGAAGCGGTCAAGGAAGCCATCCACGGCCTCGCCGGCCACATGATCAACTTCTGACACCAGAACGCGGCTCAAGCCCCCGGCCCCCACACCGGGGGCACCCCGCTCCCCTTCTTGGCGGCCTGCCGCGCGGCGAGCGCATCCTTGAGGGCACCCAACAAAAGACAATGGCGGGCCCGCCCTCGCAGAGCCCGCCACCCTCAACCAGACCACCTACTGATCGAAGTCAACCTCAACAACATCAGAAACCGGAACAGTCTGGCACGTAACAACAAACCCCGCCTCAACCTCAGCGTCTTCCAAAGCGAAGTTCCGCCGCATGTGAACCTCCCCACCAACCACCTTCGCCCGGCAAGTCCCGCAAACCCCACCCTTACAAGCAAAAGGAAGATCAGGCCGAACCCGCTGAGCCCCCTCAAGAATGGTGGTACCTCTCGAAAGCGAAGCAGTGGTCGAACGCCCATCCAACGTCACCGTCACCGAGGAGCTGGGCCCAACAGCCCCAGGCTCAACATGCCGAACAGGCTCAGGAGCCTCATCCTCCACATAGAACAGTTCAAAGTGGACCCGTTCCCGCGGCACCCCCAGCTCGGCAAGCACAGCCCGAGCATCGGTGACCATCCCAAAAGGCCCACACAACCACCAGTGGTCGACTTCCTCGGCATCAACCAGCAGCGGAAGCAGAACCCGCAACTTCTCCCCATCAAGCCGCCCAGTGAACAACTCGGCCTCACGCGGCTCCCGAGACAACACGTGCACAAGCTGCATACGCGTCGTATACAAGTCCTTCAGATCCGCCAGCTCATCAGCGAACATCACAGTATTCGTCCGCCGGTTCCCATAAAGAACCAAAGCCGTGGCCGAAGGATCCCGCAGAACCGACCCCAAGATGGACATCACCGGCGTAATCCCAGACCCCGCGGCCAGCAACACATGCCGAGCAGGCCGAGTGAGATCCGGAGTGAAAGCCCCCGCCGGCGGAAGAACCTCAACAGTGTCCCCAGGCTGAACAGACCGCACCAGCCAAGGAGAGAACACCCCACCAGGAACCTCACGAACCCCGATCCGAGGCCGATCCCCAGCCATCGCACAAATCGAGTACGACCGGCGCTCATCCCGCCCATCGACCATCCGCCGCAGAGTCAGCGACTGCCCCGGCCGAAACTCATACAACCCTGCCAACTCATCCGGCACATCAAACGTCACGGCAACAGAGTCATCCGTAAGCCGCGCAACAGAAGCCACGGTCAAAGTGTGAAACTGCGGACGCAAGGAGACGGCAGTCATCAGATCTCCTTGACATGCTCGAAGGGCTCAGCGCAGGAACGGCAACGCCGCAGCGCCTTACACGCAGTGGCACTGAACTGAGACACCAGCTCGGTATCCAGAGAACCACACTGCGGACAAGCCACTCGCGAAGGCGGCGCAGTCAAAGTCAACGGAACCGGGCCCCCGCGAGGAGCCGCCCCGGGCGGAGCAATCCCCGCCTCGGCAAGCTTCCGCCGCCCAGCCGAGGTAATCCAGTCGGTAGTCCACGCAGGCGACAAAACAGTCCGCACATCCACCGAACCGAACCCAGCCGAATGCAACGCCCGGGTGAGGTCCGCCCGCATGACATCCATTGCGGGACAACCAGTGTAAGTCGGAGTAATGGAAACAACGACCCCATCGGAAGTCTCACGGACATCCCGCAGCACCCCGAGATCAGCCAAAGTCAGCTGCGGAAGTTCCGGATCAGTGACAGTGGACGCCACTTCAAGCGCGGTCACCATGTCGCGTCCGGGTGCTCACGGGCCACGCTCTGCATCTCGGCGAGCAGCGGCTCAAGGTGCTCAGTGTGCATACGGGGTGCATGCACCTCGTATACAACCGGTATACGAAGTGTGGACGCTGTGCACACCTCAGCGATGATCGCGTCGAACTCCTCTCGCAAGGCGGAGTCATCCTCGAAAAGCTCATCCACGTAAGGCCAAACGGCATCGAGCCCGGCCTGCATCCGCTCATGCGAGAACGCGGTGCCGTCACCCAGCCGAACCACCCATCGAGCCGCGTAATCCCGGTGGTAGGTCAACTCTTTGACGCTCTTCACCGCGATAGCCGCCAGCACGGGGTCCTCGGAAGAAGTCAACCCCTGCAGCAGAGCCAACCGCCAAGTGGAGAACACCAGCAGCCGAGCCATGGCGAAGGCGAAGTCCCCACCGCCCAGCTCCACCAGCCGAACGTTCCGGAACTCATGCGCCTCCCGGAAGAACGCCAGGGCGTCCTCCTCGGACTGCGGAACCGAAGGCACCAAAGCAGGATCCGCCTTGGCCGCCCGCGCAAGCAGCAACCGCGCCTGCCCCAGCAGATCCAGCCCGATGTTCGCCAGCGCCACCTCATCCTCGAGCTCGGGCGCGCAGGTCACCCAGTCCTGCAACCGGTGCGACATGATCAGCGCGTCGTCACCCAGCTGCAAGCAGAACATGGCCAGCGCCGTGGCGTCCACATGGGACGGAACGGTGGTGTCCATGCCGGCCAGGGGATCGGCGAACCCGGTGCCGAACGCCCACCGGGTGTCGTTGTCCTCGGTCAGTGCCTCGTACGCGTTGTCGAAAGACATGAGTCCTCACATGTGGGGGACGTCGTCGGGGATGTCGTAGAACGTGGGGTGCCGGTAGACCTTGTCCCCGCTGGGCGCGAAGAACGGGTCCTTCTCGTCCGGCGACGATGCGGTGATGGCCGACGCGCGAACGACCCAGATGCTCACACCCTCATTGCGGCGGGTGTACAAGTCGCGCGCGTTGCTCAGCGCCATCTCGTCGTCGGCGGCGCGCAGCGAGCCCACGTGCACGTGGTTGAGGCCTCGCTTGCCCCGCACGAAAACCTCATACAGCGGCCACGTCATGCCACGGCCTCCTTGTGCTTCGCCGCGTGCGCCGCGGCGGCCTCGCGGACCCAGGCGCCGTCCTCGTGCGCCTTGCGCCGGCGTTCGACACGGATCTTGTTGCACGGCCCGTTGCCGCTGACGACCTCTTTGAAGTGCACCCAGTCGATCTCACCGAAGTCGTAGTGCCCGCGCTCGGAGTTCCACTTCAGCGCGGGATCCGGCAGGGTGACACCGAGTTTCTCGGCCTGTGGCACGGACATGTCCACGAACCGCTGGCGCAGCTCGTCGTTGGTGTGCCGCTTGATCTTCCAGGCCATCGACTGCGCGGTGTTCGTCGACTCCGCGTCCGGCGGGCCGAACATCATCAAAGACGGCCACCACCAACGGTTTGTGGCGTCCTGGACCATGTCGCGCTGCGCCTGCGTGCCGGTCATCATCGTCATCAGCAGCTCGTAGCCCTGCCGCTGGTGGAACGACTCCTCCTTGCAGATCCGGATCATCGCCCGCGCGTACGGCCCGTA
>CBIMJO010000027.1:0-18931 GCA_966244135.1 uncultured Actinocrispum sp.
CCAGCGCGCCAGCAGCACCTTCTGCTGGTTGCCACCGGACAACGACTGGATCGGCTGTTCCCAGGAACCGGCCCGCAGCCGCAGCCCGCCGAGGTATTTGTCGACGGTCCTGGTCTCGACCTTCTTGTCCACTGTGAACAGTGTGGCGATCTGCCGCAGGTGCGCGATGGACGTGTTGGACCGGATCGACAGCTCCAGCATGCAGCCCTGCAGCTTGCGGTCCTCGGTGAGCAGGCCCATTCCACTGTGGATCGCCGCCCGCGGGTCGTTCGGCGGCACCACGTCGCCGTCGATGCGGATCGTGCCACCGGACACCGGGTCGGCACCGAACAGGGCCCGCAGCAGCTCGGTCCGGCCGGAGCCGAGCAGCCCGGCCACGCCGAGGATCTCACCCGAGCGCACCTCGAAATCGACCTCACCGTCCACACCGGACGGACGGAGGCCCCGGACGGTGAGCCGGGGCTCGCCGATGACCCGGGTGCCGGACGGGTACAGCGACTCGATCTTGCGGCCGACCATGGTGGCGATCAGGCTGTCGCGGGTGAAGTCCGACATCGGTTCGCACGCCACGAACTTGCCGTCGCGCATCACCGTCACCCGGTCACCGATCTCGAACATCTCCTCCAGGTGATGGGTGATGTACATGATCGCGTGGCCCTCGTCGCGCAGTGCCTTGATCTTCTCCAGCAGCGCCTGGGTTTCGTGCTCCGACAGGGCCGTGGTCGGCTCGTCGAAGATCAGCACGGTCGGCTGGGTGCCGAGGACCCGCGCGATCTCCACGAGCTGGCGGTTGGCCAGCGACAGCTCGCCGACCGGCGTCGACGGGTCGAGCCAGCCGAGATCGACTCGTTCGAGCATCGCCTTCGCCTGGTGCCGCAGCTCCTTCGGCCGGGTGATGCCCCGCCGCGCCGGAAGGCGGCCCATCAACAGGTTCTCCGCGACCGACAACTCGGGCAGCACACTGAGTTCCTGGTAGACCACACCGATACCGGCCTGCCGGGCCTGAACCGGGGTGGGGTGCCCGATGTCCGACCCGCCGACCTCGTAGCTCCCGCTGTCACGCCGGATCGCGCCGGTCAGGACCTTGATCAACGTGCTCTTGCCGGCTCCGTTCTCCCCGGCCAGGCAGTGCACCTCGCCCTTGAACAGCTCCAGCCGCATCTCCGACAGCGCCTGGATCACGCCGTAGGACTTGCTCACGCCATGCAGCGCGACGAACGGGCCGGTCACTTCCCGGCCTGCGCGGTCGGCGGGTTCAGCAGGGCTTTCACCTCCGCCTTGTCCATATTGGACTGGTCGGCCAGCACGGCACCCGGGTCGAGGTTGAACGGCGGGGCGGTGCCCACCGCGGCCATACCGGCCTCGACGACACCCTGGTAGCCGAAGAAGTACGGGTTCTGCACCACGAGGGTGTCCAGCGAACCGTCCTTGAGGCCGGCGACCTCCTGTGCGTCGGTGTCGAACGAGGTCACCGGGATGCGGTCGACCGCGTTGTTGTCCTTGATCGCGCGGGCGGCACCCACGCCGGACGCGTTGTTGGCCGCGAACACCGCGACCAGGTCGCGCTCCGCGGTCAGCACGTCGTTGACCTGACTGGTGGCCAGGTTGACGTCATTGTTGTTGTAGCGCGGGCCGATCACGCGCAGCGACGGGCAGCCGGCCGCGAGGCCCTGCTTGAAGCCGTTCTCGCGTGAGGTGATCGTCTCCACACCGGCCACCGAGGCCTCGATCAGCAGGCCGCCGCTGGCCTTGTTCTGCTTCTTCAGCTGGTCGCACAGCTGCTTGCCGGCCGACTCGGCCGCCTTCTCGTTGTCCGTGCCGATGAACCCGTCGGACTCCGTGGTGACCTTGGTGTCCACGATGACCACCTTGATCTTGGCCGCGCGGGCGCGGTCGATGGCGCCGTTGAGCGCGGTCGAGGAGTTCGGGGTGAGCACGACCGCGTCCACCCCGCGCGAGATCGAGTTCTCCACCAGCTGAACCTGTTGGGCCACATCGGTTTCCGAGGTCGGGCCGAACGTGGCGACCTGGAAACCGTAGTCGTCGGCCGCCTTGTTCGCGCCGGCCAGCATGGTCTGCCAGAACGCCGAGTCGCTGGCCTTGATGATCACATCGACCCGCTTGCCCGCGGCGGCGCCCCCCGCGCCCCCGCCGCTGCTCCCGGTCGCCCCCGACGTCGCCCGGCCGGCCACCACCCCGATCACCAGGGTGAGCAGGGCCAGCACAGCGGCCAGGGGAATTGACAACTTTGTCCGTTTCATTGTCGCGGGCTCCTTAAGTGGGTGAGGGGCCTGGGCAGCCCCGCAACTCGAAACGTTTTCAACGGTAACACTGATGTTCTCATGATCGGAAGAACCGGACACTGAAATGGGCTTTGACGTGGGACTTTCCTGGAAGTCCTAGCCAGGCCGGGCTGCTCGGACCTAGACTTCCAGCACGCTCGCAGAGAACGTTTTGAGGGGGCTCGGATGGTTCGGCAACCGACGATGAAGGATGTGGCCGCCCTGGCGGGGGTCAGCCTGAGCACGGTGTCCCGGGTGGTGAACGGCGATCCGGGCCGGCCGGACCTGGCCGAGAAGGTGCAGCGGGCGATCGACGTGCTCGGCTACCGCCGCGACCTGACCGCCAGCAACCTGCGCCGCGCCGACCGGACCTCGGCCAGCGTCGGCCTGGTCGTGGCCGACGTGGCCAACCCCTTTTTCGCCGCGCTGCTGCGTGGCGTGGAGGACCTGGCCAGGACCAGGGGCGTGCTCACCTACGCGGGCAGCTCCGACGAGGACGCCGACCGCGAGCGTGAACTGGTGCAGGGCTTCACCGCCCGCCGGGTGGACGGGCTGGTCATCGTCCCGTCCGGCGGGGACGACAGCTATCTGCTGCGTGAACAGCAGGCTGGGGCCACGTTGCTGTTCGTGGACCGCCCTGGCGTCACGCTCAACGCGGACACCGTGCTCAGTGACAACGCGGGCGGTGCGGCGACCGCGGTCCAGCACCTGCATGCCCACGGTCACCGGCGCATCGCGTTTCTCGGTGACCTGCAACGGATCTTCACGTCCCGTGAACGGCTACGCGGTTACCGTGAGGCGATGGCGGGCCTCAACCTGCCGGTGGACGAATCGCTGATCCGCCTTGAGGTGCACAGCAGCCAGGCCGCCGCCGAGGCCACCCGCGACCTGCTCGGCCTGGCCGACCCACCGACCGCCTTGCTCACCGCGCAGAACCTGATCACAGTCGGCGCGATCCATGCGCTGCGGTCACGCCAGCTCCACCACCACATCGCCCAAGTCGGGTTCGACGACCTGCAGCTCGCCGACGCCCTCGACCCGGGCATCACCGTGATAGCGCAGCACCCCGGCAGCCTCGGCGAGCGGGTCGGCACGCTGTTGTTCGAGCGGCTGGACGGAACCGACGGTCCCCCACGCCGGATCGTCGTCCCCACCTCACTGATCCCACGCGGATCCGGCGAAATCCCTGTCGCCAAGGGGTGACTGGCGAGACGGCCGGGTTGGGCGCAACCCGGCCGCCATGGGGGACAGAGCGCGTTACGGTGTCAGATAACAGGACTTGGCGACCCCGTTGAGCGGATCGGTGCCGAACGCCGCGGTCGTGCAGGGTGTTCCGCCGGTGAATGACCGGTAGACGAACGCGCCTCGTGCGCCGTAAGCCACCGTGCGCTGTCCGGTAAACCCGCATGTGGCGCCTTCGCTTGCGCAGGAGGTGGAGTAGCCGGGTGGGCTGCCGTTGTTGGTATAGCAGGCTTTGGCCTCGCCGGGGATCGGGTCGCCGCCGAAGGAGGCGTTCGAACACCCGATATTTCCTGCGGCGGTGGCATACCGGAACGCGCCGTACGCCCCGTAGGCCACTGGCTGGCCGTTGGCCGCCGGACAGGAACCGCCCTCGGCCGCGCATTGGCTCCAGCCTCCGGCCGGCGGTCCGGCCGTCGCGATGTAGCAGGCTTTCACGACGTTGGCGATCGGGTCGCCGAAGACGGCGTTGGTGCACGGTGTGCTAGCGCTGAACACCCGGTAGGCGAACGCTCCGTTGGCGCCGTAGGCGATGGTGCGGCCGTATCCGGTGAAGGAGCATGTGCCGTCCTCAGCCGCGCACGCCGTGTACCCGGCCGGGCCACCGAGCGGTGCCACATAGCAGGACTTGAGCACGTTCGCGGCCGGGTCGACGCCGAACGCGTCGTTGGTGCAGGCGGTCGCTGAGGTCGCGATCCTGAACGTGTAGGTCCCGGCGCCGTAGGCCACGCTGCGGGTGCCGGAGAACGTGCATTGGCCGCCTTCACTGGCACAGTGTGCGAACCCGGCCGGGAGCCCGCCGGCGGTGGGGAGCGGGGGAGGAGTGGGGTTGCCGAGTCCGGTGGCGGTCACGTCGTAGGTGCCCGGAGCGACACCCGTGAGATAAACGTAGTTGCCGTCCTGGGAGGCACCGCTGATCCCGGGGCGAGGAGTGAAGGTGTTGTTGTTCCACACGATCGAACCGTTGACGGATACCGAGACGGTGGCGCCACCGAGTTTGGGCACGCCGATGCGGCCCGTTGTGCCGCCCGGACTGGTCAGCCGGGCGGTGTAGGTGCCCGCGCCGGGATTGCGGGACCACGTGGCGTTGAGTTGCCCTTGTGGCAGGGTGATGCGGCCTTCGGCGCTGGTCAGATCACCGGGATGGGGCACGAACCGGTACTGGCCCACCGGGGTTTCCGGTGCCGTGCCCAGGACGTTGAGGGTCAGCGCGGAGGTCGGGCCGCTCGACCAGCCGTGCGCCAGGCTCATGAACGAACCGCCGTAGGCAAGGCTGCCGTCGGCGTTGATCCCTTCCCAGAAGGTGCTTTTCGTACCGATCGGGCTGTCGAGCATGTATCCCCAGGTGCGGCGGATCTGCGCGAGGGCGGTGAAGTCGTCGTTGGCGGTGAAGTGCGCGTGCACTTCCATGCCGCCGGCGAAGGGGTGCACGCCGCCGCCCCACTCGGGGGTGGTCGCGCCGAAGGTGTTCCAGCGGGCGCTGAGCTTCTGGGTGATGCTGGTGGCCTTCGACGGGGAGTCGGTCAGGCCGTACCAGACCGCCAGCGAGTTGCCGTCCTGCGGGTACAGGGTGCTGGTGGGATTGTCGCGGTACATTCCGGCGTTGGCGTCCCAGAGGCGGGAGTTCGCGGCCGTTTTCACCGCTGCGGCCCTGTTCGCGTAGCTGGTCGCCAACCCGTTGTCCCCCTTGACGGTCGCGAGCTGGGCGCCGCCGGTCAGCGCGGCGTAGAGCAGTGCGTTCGCCTCGATGTTCTCGCCGCCCTGCCCGGTGCGGGCCCAGTCCTGGGTGCGGGTGACGTTGAGCAGGTTGTTGCCGTCGATCTTGGCGATGATGAACTGCATCCCGCGCGTGTATCCGGACCATACCGAGTCGAGCCACGCGCGGTCGGCGGAGTACGTGTAGTACAACGACGTTCCGTACAGGGTCCACGTGTGGTAGGTGTCCGAGCCCTTGAGGTTGAACACCGGGCCGGACCAGGGAATCTCGCCGCTGGCGTCCTGCGCGCTGTACATTGTGGACAGCGCGTTGCGGGTCGACTCCAGCTCGTTCATCGACGCGTAGGCCGTCGGGACGGAAATGCCGAGGTCGCCCGGCCAGACGGTCCGGTCGCGTTTCGCGCCGTCGACCAGGACGCTGTTTCCGACGCCGACGACCGCGCTGTTGTCCCATTCGGACGATGGCGGCGGCCAGGCCCGGCCCTGGTTGCTGGCGATGATGTTGGTCTGGGCGGTGTACGCCCCGGCGTACCAGATCCGGTTCAGCAGGTTGTCGCTGGAGTAGAAGTAGTTGGCATAGCCGGCGGGGTTGACCTTGCCGGGCGCGGGTGTGAAGTTCAGCGAGATCCCGGTGAGGTCCACCCAGCCCGCCGTGTTCATGAAGATCGTCAGATACCGGAATCCGCCACGCAACCGTGCTGTGGGCATGGTGTAGGTGCCGTTGGTTGTGGCATTGCCGTAGATCGCTCCGTCGGCGTTGCCGCCGCTGCTGGCGTCGCTGGACCGTCCGATGTAGAGGGAGGACTCGGTGAACGCCAGGCCGACACGCTGCCCGCCGCTGGTGGCGCCGAACGAAAGGGTGGCGATCCCGCCGACCTCTTTGCCGAAGTCCACCGTGATCGACGAGTTCGTCCCGGACAGCCTGGATGGCTGGCCGGACAACACGTTCTGCGGATTGGTCACCGATCCGGACACGCCCTGGACAGCCGTGGGCCGGACGGTCCGGGATGTCGGCGAGAGGTTCAGCGCCTCGATCGCTCCGGGCGGGGCCGCTGCGGCGGCCAACACGGCCGGTAACGAACCCGCGTGAGGTTCAGCGGATGATGGTGCGGGGGCAGCGGCCAGTACCAGCGCGAGCAAGGCGCTCAACGGGCGGGCGGATCGTCGTGACGGGCTACGCATGGAATACCTCCCGGATCCGGCGGGCAGGGTCGCCGGAGTCGGCCGATACCCGTGTCATCGCGCCATGATCAGGGGAAGGCGGCGGCTACTCACTGTGATTGTAACGTTTCAATTCAGCGTGAAGATGAGTGTAACGACGGTCACGACGAATCGTCAACGCCTTCTGCTTTGGTCCGATGTGGACAGTTGGTGCCACGGGTCAGGCGGTGGCAGTGCGGAGAGCGGCTTGGGGAAGCGGAGCCGGGGAACCAGCCACCGCACCCCAAGCCGACCCACCTTCGCCGTCGTCCGGTCGCAACAGGGTCATGAGATGGATCAGTTACAGACCACCACAGTGTCCCGGACGTCGCCTGTGTCGACGGCGCCGGTCGCGGTGTTTCTCCACCAGAACGTGGCGCCGTATTCGGCGACAGCCGCTCCGCCGTTGCAGTTCACCAACGGGGACATGCCGGTGTCGCTCGCGGCGAAGGGGCCGTCCGGGTCCGTTTGGAGCGATACCGCACCTCTGAGGGTGACCCACACCCACAGGACGTCGACATCGTAGTTGGCGTTCTGGTTGGGGATGTCGAGTATTCCCGCATGTGCGCGAATCCGGTGGTTGGCGGGGTCGTAGTGCATCTCGACGCACCGTGGCACCGCGGTTCCGGTGCAGTGGGCGGGTTCGGGAATATCCGCCGACGCGGCCTGCGTCGGCCCGGCAACGACCGTGAGGGCGGTGGCGGCCGCGACGGCGATTGTGCCGACCAATTTCTTCATGACGCTTCTTCCCCTCTGTACATGACGATTCGGGGCCGACTGTTTCCGTCCCCCTGGCCGGACACAAGCGCGCGGGACAGTGGGGATGTCACGGTCACACGACCAGCCTGCCGACCTCCCTTCCGGGACAACGCCGGGATGAGCGGGACGCGGTGGGGCCGGGTCGAGCGGAAGGTCCGGCGGCTTTGCGACGCCGCCAGCCTCGAGGCTTTAGTTCTGTTCCTCAAGCAGGGAACGGAGGTCGGCCAGGAGGGCGCGGAGGTCAGCGCGCGTGAGGGTGGTGCGGGCGCCGGTGTAGTGGTGCTCGATGGTGACTGTGTCGTCGTCGAGGCTTAGGTGGCACACGTTGCCGGTGAACTGCCACGTACGGTCCTGGCGGATGTGGTGCTCGATCAACGCGAGCATGGTCTCGCTGGTGCCGATCTCGGTCTCGAAGAAGTCGTCGACGGCTGCCAGCGCCGGTGGCGCGGACACCTGTAGTTCATCGTCGACGATGGTGAAGTGGACGTGGGTCGTGGCCTTGCTCATCAGCGCTTCCGTCGTTTTCGGATACCACGAGGGTACGCCGTCACGATGTCGCAGAGGCGGGGCTCGGCCGGGCCGTGCTTGAGGTGGCCGACGATCTGTACTCCTTGGTATTCCCCGCGGAAGCGGCGGCTGGTGGGGTCGTAGCCGCCGGTCAGCAGCGCGTCGCGGAAGGCGTGGCGAATGGCCTGCAGGACCTTGGCGCGCGACCAGGAGTCGGGGAAGAACGTACTCGTCTTGATCTTGGTTGGCGTGGTGTGCGGGCCACTCACACAGGCCACGTAGACACCGTGCGGGTCCGGCCCATCGATGATCCCGACAACGCGCAGCGCGCCGCGGTCAATGCCGCCTTCGCGGTGGTGATAACCGGTGTCCTCCTGCTTGCCCGGCCGGTAGTGGCCGTCGAAGATGTGCTGGCTCAGGCGCGGTGACAACCGGTTCAGCCCGTCCCAGCGCAGCTGCTTGCGGATTTCCTTGACGGCGACGGCCCAGCCTTGCAGGTCGTCGCGCAATGCCTTGGTGTCGAAGAAGGTCCGGGGTGCCTGGTGGCGCAACACCGTGCGCGCCACCAGGTTGGCGGGCATCGGCCAGGTTGGCTGCACGGTGGGAGGTGTGATCGGGAACGGGCCGGGCATCGACTCGGCGGCGGTGAGGATCGCGGTCGCCGACTCGTTGCCGACCGTGTCGAGCATGGCGAGTGCCCGGCGGTACGTGCAGAGAGCCAGTGCTCGCTGGTCGACGCGGACCGGTTGCGGCTCGTCGGTGCCGGTGATGACACCAGTGAGCTCGGCCTGCTGGGCTGGTGTCGGAGTGGGACTCGCGGTGCCGGATGGGTTTTCCTTCTCGCCCAACGCGATCACCTCACCGGCCTGGCGCTGGGCCCAGGCGAGGGTGGCGGCGTAGGTGTCCAGCGCGATCGCGGCCTGGCCATAGGAGTCGGCCATGGCCAAGAAGCGTTTGGGCTGCTGCTCGAACCGCGCGTGAAACGCCTCGGCGGCCCGGCCGGACCAGCCGCCGTCGTCTATCGCGCGCATGCCGTGGCCGACTTCTTCGCAGCTGCGGGCCATCCGGTTGTAGGAATCGGCCAGCAGCCAGATCTCCTCCGGGTCGCCCGGCACCAGGTCCCTGACGGTCCTGGCACTCATGGTGCGATACCCCGGAACCGGCCGGCGACGTCTTCGTCCCCTTTGCGATAGGACCTGACGGTCTCGGCGAGCCGATCGCGAATCGACTCCGCCTCGCCGGTCAGCCGCGCCAGACCACGCCGCTCCTGAGCGGCGAACTCCCGAACCGCCTCGGCCAACCGCCCATGCCCGAACACCTCGGCACCCGGGACGTCACGGCCCGGTCCAGCCAGTTCGCCGGCCAACCGGTCAACCCGATCACGTGCCACACCAAGAGCATCGAGATCGACTGCGAACCCCTCCGAACTCACCCAGCCTCCCCCAGGTCGTTACGGCGACGGGTACTTTACCCAATCCGACCGACCGGTGGGGGAGGTTGGGCGCTTCCAGATCGTCGGCGTTTCCGCTGTACCGCGGCGCTGCCGTCGGCGTCGAAAACGCTGTGCGCCAGGCCGAACGCGACCAGGACCCGCGACCTGGTGCTACGCGTGTGAGGACGTGACGTCGGCGGGTTGGGTAGGGGTTGGGTTGGCGGTGGGTTTCTGGCCGAGGAGTTCGGTGGGGGTGCGGTGGGTTTCGCGGCCGGTGGCCACGGCGATCACGTTGATCACGCAAAGGGCGGCTGTGAAGGCGGCGACGCCGACCCAGTTGGTGTTGCCATGGCCGCCGATCGCGGTGGCGACCGCAGGGACGAAGCCGGCGACGGCGAAGCCGATCTGGGTGCCCACGGCCATGCCGGACAGCCGCACCTGGGTGGAGAACATCTCGCCGTAGAAGGAGGGCCAGGTGCCGTTGGTCGCGCTGTAGACGACGCCGAACATCAGGATCCCGACGATGAAGATCAACGGGTAGCTGCCCGCCGAGATGGCGCCCAGGTAGCCGAAGATCAGGATCGCGCAGCCGATCGAGCCGCCGATGAACACGGGCTTGCGGCCGATCCGGTCGGACAGCGTCGCCCACAGCGGGATCGCGGCCAGGGCCACCACGTTGGCGAGCACACCGACCCACAACATGGGCGTCCTGGCAAGGTGGACTGTGTTGACCGCGTAGCTCAACGCGTACACCGTGAAGATCGTGCTCACCGAGGCGATCAGGGCAGCGAAGATCACTCGCAGCACCGCCGCCCAGTGGTCGCGGAACAGCACGGTGACCGGCAGTTTCGCCAAGGAGTCGCGGGCGTTCTCGAAGACCGGTGTCTCCTCCAGCCTGCGGCGGATCAGGTAGCCCACCAGGACCACGACCGCGCTCGCCCAGAACGGCACGCGCCAGCCCCAGGTCAGCTGGTCCTGTTCGGGAAGCGCGGCGACGGGCAGGAATGCCGCTGTGGCAAGGATCTGCCCTGCTTGTGTACCGCTCAGGGTGAAGCTGGTGTAGTACGCCCGGCGGCGCGGCGGGGCGTGTTCCAGGCTCATCGAGTTGGCCGCGGCCTGTTCGCCGGCCGCCGAGAAGCCTTGTAACAGTCGCAATGTGACAAGCAGGATCGGCGCGAGCAGCCCGGCCTGGTTGTAGCCGGGCAGGCAGCCGACCAGGAAGGTCGCCAGCCCCATCAGCAGCAACGTCAGGACCAGCACCCTCTTGCGGCCCAGGCGATCGCCGATGTGGCCGAGGATGAACGCGCCGATCGGCCGGGCAGCGTAGCCGACGCCGAAGGTGGCCACCGAGAGCAACGTGCCGGTGGCGGGGTCGGACGTCGGGAAGAAGACTTTGTTGAAAACGAGCGCCGCGGCGGTGCCGTAGATGAAGAAGTCGTAGTACTCCAAGGC
Organism: uncultured Actinocrispum sp.; assembly: GCA_966244135.1. Classification (GTDB taxonomy): domain Bacteria; phylum Actinomycetota; class Actinomycetes; order Mycobacteriales; family Pseudonocardiaceae; genus Kibdelosporangium. Next base: position 10,588 of record CBIMJO010000027.1, read on the forward strand.
ACTGCCGATCCAGGCGGCGACGGCGGCCTTCTTGGGTTTGCCGGGTAACGTGGTCACGGGAATGCTCCTCGGTCGATGCCTCGTTGCGAACGGTGGGGAGCCGTGCGGTGGTCAGGTGGTCTTGCCGAGCCGGTGTTGGCGGTGCGCGGCCATCCGCACCGGTGAGTTGACAGCGCCGTAGCCGTCGTATCCGTCGATGCGCTGGACGATCTCGAAGAACACCCGCGAGCCCAGGATCTGCGTGTAGAAATGCAGAAGCTCGCCGTGTTCGTCTCGGTCGTAGAGCACGGAGTTGGTGCGCATCGCGGCCAGCAGTTCGGGCGCCGGCGCCAGGCGTGCGTCAAGGTCTTCGTAGTAGTTGCCGGGAATGTCCAGCAATGGTGCGCCGGACGCGTGCATCGCTTGAGCGGCCTTGAACACGTCGTCGGTCGTGAAGGCAACGTGCTGTGGTTCCTCGACCGCGGGCGCCCACTCTCCCCGGCGGAGCAGCGCCGCGTTGAGGGCGATCCGCACGCCGTGATCTGTCATGGGCCGGCTGCGAACCAGTCCGAACGGCGCGGCGAACTCCGTGTCCCGTTCCGGGTGCAGGCCGAGGACCGCGCGGTAGAACAGGGCGGCGCGGTTGAAGTCGTCGAAGGCCTCGGTCAGCGTGACGTGGTCGATGCCGGTCAGGTGTCCGGCCGGGACGGTCCCTGTCGGTGTGAAGTCCGCGAGCCAGCCGGAATCCGCCTTGGTACGGCAGAAGAAGACAGCTGTGCCATCGGGGGCGGCCACAGAGGACAGATCCGCTTCGTCTGCTTGGTGCGTGCGAGGGAGCAGTGGGGCCAGCAGCTTCTGGGCTCGCCGTGCGGATGCCGGTGGGTCGGTGCTTTCCACCGCCAACGCGCTGATCGCAGTGGTTCCCGGAGCCGCACCATGATCGGTGGAGTTCACCAGGATTCGCGCGGTCCCTTGCTGCCCCAGTTGCACCGGCTTGGAGCGATGCTGTCCGACGTGAGCGAATCCCAGTGCTCTCAAGGTGTTCGTCACCTCAGGGCCGGACAGTTCGTCGACGGCGAGTTCAGTGAACGCGTGCCCGGTGAGCCGGGGCGCCGGCGGCAGCTCGGTACCTGGTGCCAACGTGTCCCGCAGTGCGATCAGCGACCGCATCGCGTCCACCGCCGCAGGACCGGGATCCGCCTGCCGGAAGACGTCGTTGAAGACCTCGAGCGACAGCGGGCCGTCGTACCCGGTGCCCAGCACCGTGCTCACGAAACCGGTGAGGTCAAAGGAACCCTGGCCCGGGAAGAGCCGATGGTGACGGCTCCACTGCACCACGTCCATGTCCATCCTAGGCGCGTCGGCCAGTTGCAGGAAGAAGATCTTCGAGCCGGGGATCACCCGCAGCGCCGCGAGATCAGTGCCCCTGGACAGTACGTGGAAACTGTCCAGGCACAGGCCGAGAGCCGGGTGCGAGGCACGCCGGACGATCCGCCAGGAATGGTCGTAGGTGTTGACGAACCGGCCCCACGCGAGCGCCTCGTAGGCGATCCGCAGGCCACGCTCGGCCGCTCGGGCGGCGAGCAGGTTGAGGTGCTCGGCGGCGAGATCGTCGTCGTCGACCGCGTCCGGCGAGACCGTGGAACAGACCAGCATGGTGTTCACGCCGAGTTGCTCCATCACGTCGAACTTCTGCCCGGCACGCCTCAGGTTGGCGCGCAGCACGTCCGGTGGAACGCCTTCGAAGTCACGAAACGGTTGGTACAGGTCGATTCGCAGTCCCAAGTCGGCGCAGTGCTGGCGAATCCGGCGCGGCGACCACGGCGAGGCAACGAGGTCGTTCTCGAAGATCTCGACGCCGTGAAAACCTGCCGCCGCGGCGGCCGCCAGCTTGTCTTCGAGCGTGCCGGAAAGACACACGGTCGCGATGCCGAGGCGTGCGCCGGCCCGCGGCCGGTCAGGTGCGTTGATCGCGGGGTCGCGTTCAGCGATGAGCATGGGTGCTGTACCTCCCTGGTGTCTCCGCGTGCACCAGCGTGGTGAAGTGGCGCAGCATCCGATCGGTGTCCGGTTCGCGGCCGGTGAACAGCCGGAACGAGTCCGCGGCCTGGAAGACGGCCATCATCCCGCCGTCGAGGACGCGGCAGCCCAGGGCACGCGCGGCGATGACCAGTTCGGTGTCCAGCGGCCGGTACACGATGTCGGCGACCCAAAGCTCCGGCCTGAGCAACCCGAGCGGCAGCGGCATGCCCGGGTGGGCGGCCATCCCGGTCGGGGTCGCGTGGACCAGACCGTCGGCATCGCGCAGCACGTCGGCCAGGGCGTGGCGACCTACGGCGATGGCCCGATCAGTGCCGAGCCGGTGGCACAGCGACTCGGCGCGGCCCGGATCCTTGTCGACCAGCCAGATCCTCCTGGTGCCCATGGCCAGCAACGCCTGGGACACGGCCGCGCCCGCGCCACCGGCGCCGAGCAGGACCACCTGGTCCATCGGCACGTCCGGCAGTCCGCGGCGGATGCTGCGGGTGAAGCCGGACAGGTCGGTGTTGTGGCCGATCGCCTTGCCGCCGGTGAGGACGACGGTGTTGACCGCGCCGAGGTCGGCGGCTTCGGGGGAGAGGCCGTCCAGGTGGTCGATCACGGCTTGCTTGCACGGATGCGTGACGTTGAGCCCGGTGTAGCCGGCCAGCCTGGCGGCGGCCACGAGGTCCCCGGTCCGGGCCACGGGCACGTTGAGCACATCGAGGTCGAGCCGCTGGTAGAGGTACCGCAGGCCGAACTGGTCGGCTTCGTGTTCGTGCAGGGCCGGGCTGAGCGACCCGCCGATGCCCGAGCCGATCAGGCCGACGAGGTAGCGCTCCTCAACGCGTGCTGGCGTCATTGGCGGCTCCCACCTCGGCGGATCTATGAACGTACTAGATAGTTACTTATACCCGTCCGAGGTCGCGGAGGGAAGGAGTGCCGGGCCGATGGCTACAGTGAACCCCAGCGACACTGCTGGGAGAGGGGAAGAAATTGGCCGCGGAGCCGTCCGATGTCAGTTCGCCCGCGACGCGCGACGCGGACCGGACCCGCGCCGAGATCCTCGAGGTGGCCACGCACGAGTTCGCCGACAAGGGGTTCGCGGGCGCCCGGGTGGACGAGATCGCCGCGAAGACCAGCACCACCAAGCGGATGCTCTACTACTACTTCGGCGGCAAGGAGCAGCTCTACGTCGAGGTGCTCGAGCTGGCCTACGCGGGCATCCGCGCCATCGAGCAGGAACTGGACGTCGAGCACCTCGACCCGCTGGATGCCGTCCGGCAACTCGCCGAGCTGACCTTCGACCACCACGAGTCGCACCCGGACTTCATCCGGCTGGTGAGCATCGAGAACATCCACCGCGCGGAGTACCTCGCGCGCTCGTCGACTCTGCCTGGTCTGGGCAACCCGGCGCTGGACGTGCTGACCCGCATCGTCGAACGCGGCCGTATGGCGGGAGTCTTCCGCCCCGACGTCGACCCGCTCGACATCCACATGATGATCAGCTCGTTCTGCGTGTTCCGCACCGCGAACCGGCACACCTTCAACGCGATCTTCGACCGGGACATGCTGGATCCCGCCCGGCGCGAGCACTACCGCCGGATGCTCGGCGACATGGTCGTGGCGTACCTGACCGTCCACTGAGGACCCTGGTCGGCCCGGCCCGGGATCAGCAGCGAAGGCGGTCCCGAACACCGCGCCGAGGCCCTGCCGCTTACCGCTACCTTGGGGCTCATGACAAGCGAGGGGTGGAAGAGACCGGGGCCCACCCGTGCCGAGCAACGCCGGGATCTCTGGGTCGGCCTGGTCCTCCTGGTGAGCGCGCTGATGATGCTTGCGCTCGCCAACAGCGCGGGTATCGCCGCGATGGTCAGCGATCAGCCGCCTGCAATCGCCGAGCAGATCGCGTGGTGTGCCGCGGTGACCGTGCCGCTCGCCGTGCGCAGGCGGTATCCGCTGGCCGTCCTCGTCATCGTCTGCACGGTGTTCATCGCGGCCATGATGCGCGGCCTCGGCGAGAACGTGGTGTCGTCCATCGCCGTTTTCCTCGCGATGTACACGGTCGGCGCGTGGGAACGCAACCGGACCGCCGCCCGGTGGTGGCGGATCACGGTGATCGTGGCGATGTTCGCGTTGCTCGCCTACAACCTGACCCGCCAGTTGCTGCACCAGCAGGCCCCGCAGTTCCCCGGTGCGGCCGGTCCGCTGGACCCGCTGGTGGCCGCGGTGTTGTACAACATCGTCTTCAACGGGATGTTCTTCCTGGGCGCCTACTTCTTCGGCAACGTCGGCTGGGTGACCGCATGCCAGCAGGCTGAGCTCGAGTACCGCGCCGAACAGCTGCGGGAGTCGCAGGAGCAGAACATGCGCGGCGCCATCGTCGCTGAACGTGTCCGCATCGCGCGGGATCTGCATGACGTGGTGGCGCACCATGTGTCGGTGATGGGTGTCCAGGCCAGTGCGGCCCGGCGCGTCCTGGACAAGGACCACGACCTTGCCAGCGACGCGCTGCGGAACGTCGAGCAGACCGCCCGGGTCGCCATCGGCGAACTCCGTGGGCTACTGGGAGTGCTCCGCGCCGACGACTCCGCCGACGCGGGCACGCCGGCCGGCCTGGACCAGGTGCCCGACTTGGTGTCCGCCGCCCGCTCAGCCGGGATCGAGGTGCGCTACGGGGTGTACGGGGATGCGCGGCCGGTGCCCCAAGCCGTTGCCCTGTCGGTATATCGAGTGGTCCAGGAGGCGCTGACGAACGTCGTCAAACACTCCGGCGCACGGCAGGCCGACGTGCGTCTGCGCTACTTGGACAACACCCTCGAAGTCGAGATCGCCGACGACGGCCACGGCGCCCCGGTCCAGCCGGACCGCGGCCTCGGGTTGCTGGGCATGCGGGAACGAGTCGCGGTGCACGGCGGCGAGCTGGAGGCCGGGCCGCGCCGCGACGGCGGGTTCCGGGTCCGCGTCATGTTTCCGTCCACACAGGACATGAAGGAGTTCACGGCGCCGTGAGCAGGTTGCGGGTGGTTCTCGCCGACGACCAGGACCTGGTCCGGGCGGGGTTCCGGGTCATCCTCGGGGCCGAGGACGACATCGAGGTGGTCGGGGAGGCGGGCGACGGCCTGACCGCGGTCGAGCTGGTCACCCGGCTGGCACCCGATGTGGTCCTGCTGGACGTCCAGATGCCGGGTATCGACGGGCTGGAGGCGACCAGGCGCATCCTCGGCCCCGGGACGAGCTCGGCGAAGGTCGTCATCCTGACCACGTTCGACCGGGAGGACTACCTGTTCGAGGCGCTGCGCGCGGGCGCGAGCGGGTTCCTGCTGAAGAACGCCTCGCCCGAGGACCTCGTCGAGTCCGTGCGGGTCGTCGCCCGAGGCGACGCCCTGCTGTCCCCCGAGGTCACCAGGCGGGTGATCGCCCGGTTCAGCGCTCCCGCCCCGGTCCCGCTGCGCCGCCCGCGGACGCTGACCGACCGCGAGTTCGAGGTGCTGGTGCTGCTGGCTCGCGGGGCGAGCAACACCGAGATCGCACGGGCCTTGTTCCTGGCCGAGACGACCGTGAAGACCCACGTGTCGCGGGTACTGGCCAAGCTGGACCTGCGCGACCGCACCCACGCCGTGGTGTTCGCCTACGAGAACGGGATCGTGGCCCCCGGCCGCACTCACTAGTCCTCGCGGAGGACCCTGGAGGTCGGTCACGCGCCGGACGCGCCGGACCGCTCGGCGCCCTAACGTCCAGGGCATGTTGAAAGTGACCTCGGTGAGCCGCGACTTCGGCGATCACCGTGTCCTGGACGAGGTGTCGTTCGACGTCCACTCCGGACGGATGACCGGGTTCGTCGGTGCCAACGGATCCGGCAAGACGACCACGATGCGGATCATCCTCGGCGTTCTCGCCCCGCACGGCGGCACGGTCACCTGGCAGGGCACACCGGTGACCCAGCCGGTCCGCCAGCGGTTCGGGTACATGCCCGAGGAACGTGGCCTGTATCCGAAGATGAAGGTGGCCGAGCAGATCGGCTGGCTCGGCCGGCTGCACGGGCTGGACGCCCGGACCGCCCAGGACAACACCCGGCAGCTGCTGGACCAGCTCGACCTGGCCGGACGGGCCGGCGACAAGCTGGAGGAACTCTCGCTGGGCAACCAGCAGCGCGCCCAGATCGCCGCCGCCCTCGTGCACGACCCCGAGCTGCTGATCCTCGACGAGCCGTTCTCCGGCCTGGATCCGATCGCCGTCGACATCGTGCTGCGCGTGTTGCGCGAGCGGGCCGCACGAGGTGTCTCGGTGCTGTTCTCCAGCCACCAGCTCGCCCTCGTCGAACGGCTCTGTGACGACGTGGTGATCATCTCCGGCGGCCGGATCACCGCGAGCGGCGGCCGGCAGGAACTGCGGAACCGTTACGGCTCAGCGCGTTTCGAGCTCGTCGTGGATTCGGACGCGGGCTGGCTGCGCGATCACCCGGAGATCAGCGTGGTCGACATGGACGGCCCGAGGGCGGTCTTCGAGGTCCACAACGGACACAGCGACCAGCGGATCCTGCACGCCGCGCTGCGCCGGGGCGAGGTCCGCAGCTTCACGCCGGTCGTCCCTACCCTGGAAGAGATCTTCAAGGAGGCCATCTGATGACGTCGTTCGCAGCGGCGACCCGGCTGGTCGCCGAACGTGAGATCAAGACCATGGTGCGGCTCAAGGGATTCTGGATCGGCTTCGCGGTCGTACTGGCCGGGCTGTTCGCGGTGGCCATCCTGCCGACGGTGTTCGGCGGCGGCAAACCGAGCGTCGCCGCCGTAGGCTCGTCGGCAGCGGCCGTACTGGCCGGTGCGGACCTCGACATCCGCCAGGTCGACTCCCGGACCGCCGCGGAGGATCTCGTTCGCGCCGAGGATGTGGACGCGGCGGTCGTCTCGGACGGCACCGGCGTCCGCGTGGTCGCCCTGTCCGACCCGCCGATCAAGGTGATCGCCGCACTGCAGACCGCGCCACCGGTCGATCTGCTCGCACCCGCGGCGGTCGGCCACGGCGTTCGCATCGTGGTCATCCAGGCCTTCGCGCTGGTGTTCTTCGTCTTCGGCATGGGCGGGGCCACGATCGCCCAGGGCACTGTCTCGGAGAAACAGACCCGGGTGGTGGAGATCCTGGTCTCGACCATCCCCGTGCGGGCGATGCTCGCGGGCAAGATCATCGGCCATTCGCTGCTCACCATCGGCCAGGCGGTGCTGCTCATCGTGGCGGCACCGCTCGCGCTGCGGCTCGGCGGTCACACCGAGCTGCTGGCCATGGTCGGACCCGCGCTCGGCTGGTTCGTCCCGTTCCTTTGCCTCGGTTTCGTGCTGCTCGCGGCGCTGTGGGCGGTCGCGGGGTCGGTGGTCAGCCGCCAGGAGGATCTCGGCTCCAGCATGAGCCTGGTAATGCTGCTGCTCCTCGGCCCCTACCTGGGCGTGCTGATGTCGTCGGACAACGAGACCGCGATGACCGTGCTGTCCTACGTCCCGTTCTCCGCGGCGATCGCCATGCCGGTCCGGATGTTCACCGGCGACGCCCAGGCCTGGGAGGCGCTGGCCGCACTGGGGCTGCTGGCCGGCGCGACCGTCCTGATCGTGCTGCTCGCGAGCAGGCTCTACTCCGGGGCACTGCTGCACACGAGGGGCAAGCTCGCCCTCACCGCGGCCTGGACGCAGGCGAAACCGACCCGGTTCTCGGCGTCGTGAAGTCCTGCTACCTGGTCAACTGACCGGCAGCACCCCGAGGTGTGGACGGCCCGCCGTCCACACCTCCCTGGAGGCACCTCAGCCGGGCCCCGGCACGTCGAATGTCCTAAGTGGAGTCATTCGGCGCTCTTGTTGTGGCGCACGGCGGTCCGGGGTCAGCAGGTCTTGCGGAGGTATCCGCTCGTTCCCTGGGGCACCACGTACAGGTCGCGCCGCACCATGCTGATCTTGTCGTTCCACTGTGGACAGCCTTTGCTCATGCCCGAAGCGGTGTACTCGACGTCGACCACGCGGTTGTTGAACGGGCCCGAGTAGTCGGCGCACTCGTCGTATTCACCGCATTCCTCCGTGACCGCGAAGTCGAGTCCGTTGGCAACGCGGTTGCCGGCCAGCTCGGGGGTGTTCTTCTGGGCGATGGCAAGGTTCTTGCTGTGCGCGTAGGACGACAGGAGCTTGATGTACTCCTGTGCGTGGGTGGCGGTGAGCAGGTTCCTGGACCGGGTGTAGCTGTCGTAGTTGTCCGGCTCGATCGCTTGGTATCCCTTGGCGGCGCAGGTGTCGATCCAGGTCTTGACCTTGGCCGCGACCCCGGTGCGCTTGGCGGCGGTGCGCAGGTCGAGCAGGGTCTCGTGCCA